>DASSIC010000129.1:0-6102 GCA_035692325.1 Gemmatimonadaceae bacterium
CTCCTGCTGGCTGAGCGCGCTGCTCAACACGTTGAACAGCCGGGTCGCGCGCAGCATCATGTCGCGCCAGCGGCGATTCTCGGTGAAGGCGCGCGCCGGGAGGATCGTGGGATCGCGGGTGAGGCGCGCGACCTCGCGCAGCCCCGACGCATACGCGCCGTGCGCGCCCGCCCAATGGTGGCGGTACGTCGCCTCGCCGGCGAAGAAGATGCGGCTGCCGACCGGCTCGGCCAGCGCATCGATGTCGGCGGGGGTGGCACCCACGCCCACGAAGGAGTACGCCCCCCGAGCGAATTGATCGCACGACCAGTTCGTCGTCTCGACCCGCACCGGCTCCGGCGGTTCCGCGCCGAACAGCTCGCGCAGCGTTGCGCGGCTCCACTCGCGCACCTGCTCGTCATTCCAGCGCTCGACGCAGCGGGCGAGCGAGCCGCCGACCATCAGCACGAGCGAGGGTCGCCGATGGGTCTTCCACAGATTGACGACGACCGTCGGCCGACTCGCCACGCCGTCGGCGTGCAGGCCGAAGACATATTGATCCTTCGGCCAGAACGGCGCGTCGTAATGCAGTACCACCTTGGCGAGCGCCCCCATGCCGAGCCGCGCGATGGCGTCGCGCTTCGCGCGCGGCAGCGGTGGATCGAATTCCACGACGTCGGCCTTGAGCACACCGAGCGGCAGGGTGACGATCACCGCATCGGCGTCGAACGTCCCCTGATCCGTCTCGACGTACGGCGGCACGCCCGGCGGTCCCTCGTACACGATGCGACGCACGACGTGTCCGCGCCTGATGTCGAGCCCCTGCGCCAGCGACTGTACCAGCGCGCCGTAGCCGTCCATGAAGACGCTGTCGCCGTATCCGTAGACCTGATAGCCGTCGTCCCACCAGAGGAAGGACAGCTCGCGGTCGTCGGCGCCGCAGTCGTCGCGCGTCCACAGCGCCATGTGCCACGCGATGGCGCGCCGCGCGTCGGCGCTCAGGTCGCGCGACTCGAGCACCTGCTCGAGTGCCTCGTGCACGCTCACGTCGTCCGCGCCGTCGCGCGCGAAGCGGCGGCGCAGCGTCTCCAGCGCGTCGCGCACCTCGTCCGCGGCGAGGATGCTCCGCAGCTTGGCGTCGTTGGAGAGCACGCCGCCGCTGGCGTCGCGCAGGACCATCTGATCCCACCCACCGGAGTACGAGCTGTCGCCCCCGACGAACACGGTGGGGACGCCGAGCTGCCGCGCGAGGTTGGTGAGCGGGTTCCCCTCGGAGCCGTGGATCCAGTGTGCGCCGAGATCCACGCCGGCGGGTGTCGTGTGCACTCGTCCGCCGATGCGATCGCGCGCCTCCAGCACCACGACGTCGATGCCGCGGTCGCGCAGCGCGCGCGCGGCGCCCAGGCCGGCGAGTCCGGCACCGACGACGATGACGCGCCGCGTCTCGTCGGGAATTCCCTCGCCGCTGACGAGGAGCGCGACCGACTGTCTCACCGGCTCCTCACGGGCGGGCCCGCCGCGCGGCCTGACGTCGCAGCTCGTACGTCAGGATCACCGGGAGGTAGAAGCTCACGTCGGCGGCGAGCTTGCCCGCGATCACCCCGACCTGGCGGCCGAGGAAGCGCACGCCGAGTCCCATCGCGAGGGGGCGCAGGACGAGGCTGTCGAGCAGCTCGGCGGGGCCGAACTCGAGGAGCAGGCCGCGGATCGTGCGCCAGAGGTGCCAGCCGTCGTAGCGCTCGCCCCGCGCACTCGCGTCGCGGTGATGCGCGGCGACCTCCCGCACCACGATGGTGCCGTAGAATCCGACGTTCTCTCCCACTGCGGCCGTATATGCGACCGCGACGAGAGGAGCGCCGGCGCCGTCGGCCGCCCACGCGGCGAGCATCGCGGCGCCGGTCCCCACGAGCTCGGGCACGCCATAGCGCCGCAACCAGTCGCTCGTGCGCGAGCGCGACTCGACGACGACGGCCATGCGCGCGGAGGGTCGGTGCTCGGACAACGGGACCTCGCGGCGAGGGGGGGGAGGACTCCTCGGCCAATCTCCGGAGCGGGCCAAGCGGCGTCAACGAGGGCGACTCCCGCCGGGTCGGCCTCTGGCGGTGGCGGGGAGTGTATGCAAGATTGTGTGCACACCATCCCGAGGATACCGGCCATGGCCACCGCTGTCGTCCGTCCGCTGCCCGCTGCCGACGTCGCTCCCATCGCCGCGCCGATCCGGCGCCCACGCCTCGACTCCGTCGATCTCGTGCGCGGGATCATCATGGTGATCATGGCGCTGGACCACACCCGCGACTACTTCGGCATCCCGGGACAGGATCCGACCAACCTGACCACGGCCACGGCGGGGCTGTTCTTCACGCGCTGGATCACCCACTTCTGCGCGCCGGTCTTCTTCCTCCTCACCGGCACCGGCGCGTTCCTCTCGCTCCGGCGCAAGACCACCGGCGAGCTGTCGCGATACCTGTTCACCCGCGGCGTGTGGCTGATCGTGCTCGAGGCGGTGGTGATGCGCTGTCTCGCCTATCAGTTCAACGTCGACTTCCGCGTCACCTTCCTCATCGTGCTCTGGGCGCTGGCGTGGGCGATGATCACGCTGTCACTGCTCGTCCGGCTCCCGACGTCGGTCGTCGCGGCATTCGGGCTCGTGCTGATCGCCGGCCACAACCTGTTCGACGGGGTGACGTGGACGCATCCGATCTGGACGCTGCTCCACGGGCGCACCATGCTGCTCAACACGCCGGAGCACACGGTGTTCGTGGTGTACCCGCTCGTTCCCTGGATCGGCGTGACGGCGGTCGGCTACGCGTTGGGTCAGGTCTACAGTTGGGCCGCCGAGCGGCGGCGGTCGTTCCTGCTTCGCGCGGGGATCGCGGCGAGCGTCGCGTTCGTGGTGCTCCGCGCCATCAACGTCTACGGCGATCCGTCCCGCTGGTCGACGCAGAAGACGGCGCTGTTCACCGCGCTCTCGTTTCTCAACACGAGCAAGTATCCGCCGTCGCTGCTGTTCCTGCTCATGACGCTCGGCCCGGCGATGCTGATGCTCCGGGCATTCGATGGTGGCACGCCGCGGTTCCTGCGGCCGGCGCTCGTGTTCGGACGAGTGCCGCTCTTCTATTACATGCTGCACTTCTTTCTCATCCACGCCGTTGCCGTGGTGGTGTGTCTCGTCCGGTACGGCACGGCGCACTGGATGTTCGAGTCTCCGGACATGGCGAGCTATCCCTTCACCACGCCGCCGGGGTGGGGATTCCCGCTCCCGGTCGTGTATCTCGTATGGGCGACGGTCGTGCTGACGACGTACCCTCTCTGTCGCTGGTTCGCCGCGCTCAAGCAGCGGCGAAGCGATGCGTGGCTGAGCTATCTCTGACGACAGGGGAGCGTTACCGCTCCTGCGGCAGGGAAGAGACCGAGCGCTCGCTCATGAGGCGCGTGACGAAGCGCTGGCCTTCGCCGATGCGCTCGATCTCCACGGCCATGGCGTCCACCGCCTGATCAAGCCGGGCGAACCGCTCGAGCATCTCCGGCGGCAGCGTGGCCATGGCTGTCGGAGGGCGACGGACGGAGCGAACCGCGCGCGCGACGATCAGTGGAAAGAACACGATGACCATGAGGAAACCGCCGAGGATGTAGGCGCGCTCGGAGGGACCGTCGGAGAGGCGCGGCGGTTCCACCACCGCGCCGGGCACGAGCGCCGTCGCGGCAACGCGCTCGTTCGCGGCCGCGATCGCCTTGTCGAGTGTGGCGATCTGCGCGTCGATGTCGGTGATCTGGTGCTCGAGCCCCTGCCGGTCCACTCCCTCCACCATCGGGTTGCGCAGCTGCGCGGCCACCGATTCCCGCGTGCCCTGGAGCGTGTTGCGCTGGTCGTTCAGCTCGCGGCGCGCGGCGACCGCGCCCTGCCACTCGGCGGTCGGGTTGGCGACGCCGTAAATTGCCGGCGCGGCCGGGGCGGGGGGCGTGCTCTGGATCTGCATGGTCACTCGGCGACTGGTCGTGAGCGGCAATCCCACGGTACACTCACCCTACGCCAGCCGAAAGGATGCGTTTCGATCGACGCCGGATCCCATGAGCCCTTTCCTTGTCGTCGTGTTCCTCGCGAGCATCCTCGCCGGCGCGACGGCATCCATTGCCGGCTTCGGCATCGGCAGCATCCTCACCCCTCTCCTCGCCCTCCGACTCGCCACGCCCGTGGCCGTGGCCGCGGTCGCCGTTCCGCACGCCGTGGCGACGGTGTTTCGCGCGTGGCGCCTCCGACGCGCCGTGGACTGGCCAGTGTTCCGGCGCTTCGGCATCTGGAGTGCCGCGGGGGGACTCGCCGGCGCACTGCTGTTCTCGCGGCTCGGCGGCAACGCGCTCACGCGCGTGCTCGGCGCACTGCTCGTGCTCACCGCGATCTCCACGCTCACCGGGTGGGCGACGCGCGTGCACGTGCCGCGCTGGGCAGCGTGGGTGCTCGGCATTCTCTCCGGATTCTTTGGCGGCGTCGTCGGCAATCAGGGTGGGTTGCGCGCCGGCGCGCTCATCGGGCTCGGCCTCACCTCCACGGCGTTCGTCGCCACGAGCACGATGACCGGAGTGATCGTGGACGTGGTGCGCACCCCGATCTACGTCGCGAGGGAGGGTGGCGCCGTTGCCGACGCGTGGATCCTGGTGGCGGCTTCCACTGTCGGCGTGGTCGTGGGCACCCTGCTCGGAGAGCGCATGCTGTTCGGACTTTCCCCCGACCGCTTCCGGCGCTTGGTCGCAGCTCTGATCGGGGTGCTGGGGCTCTGGCTGCTGCTCTTCGCCGGCCGGTAGACGTCACTGCCGGGAGAAGTTACCGGACTGGACCGTTACCAGTCATTCCTCTACTGCAGCCTTGCCCGCGACGGTGCGCCGCGCGCCCTCGCGATCCCCACAGTCGAGGAGCACTCCGTGAACTGGTATCTCGAGGTTCTCAGGAAGTACGCTGTATTCGACGGTCGCGCACGTCGGAAGGAATATTGGATGTTCTCGTTGATCAGCATCCTGATCAGCATGGCGCTCGGCTTCGCGTCCGGCTTCGTGGGAGCTGCGATGGGGCTGAGCTCGAACGCGATCACCCTGCTCGCCCTGGTCTATTCGGTCGCCGTGCTGGTGCCCAGCCTGGCGGTGTGGACGCGCCGGATGCACGACACCGGGCGCTCCGGATGGTGGTTGCTGCTCATCCTCGTGCCGATCATCGGCGCGATCGCGCTGCTGGTGTTCTCGCTCCAGGATAGCGAGCCGGGGACGAACGCCTACGGCAAGAATCCGAAGACGTCGATGGCCTGACGCCGGCGACGGTGAAAACGAAAGCGGCCTCCGTCGGGGGCCGCTTTCGTCATTCAGGGGGGTGTCACGCCGACGGCCGGCCGCAGAGCGGCCACACGTCACAGCTTGCCGACCAGCCGCTCGATCTGCCGCGAGTGCCGCGTGAGATGCACGACGTGGATCCGGAAGCCGTCACCGAGGTTCATCTTCGGCGCCCAGCCGGGCAGGGCGGGGGATGCGATGCGCAGCGCGCGCCAGTCGAGCGTCGCGGCGTCGTCCATCGCCTGCACGAACTTCATCTCGCGCGCGATCAGCGCTTCCACCGCTCCGTTGCGCGGCGTCGGGCCGGGCCTGAAGACCTTCGGGCTCTTCAGCTTGCGCGGCTTGAGCAGCGAGCTGGCGATCAACCCGCCGATGAACGACGACTTCCACTCACGCGCCGGCGCTCCGGCGTCGCGGCGCGCGCTCCGGAGCATGGCGGTCAGCGGCGCCTCGTAGCGCTCGTCGGCCACCAGCAGATGTTCGATCACCTGGCCGACGCTCCAGCCGGCGGGCTCGGGATGCTCCGCGAGCTTCGCGGGATCGAGTGGGCGCGTCATCGCGGCGACCCGCTCGCGCGCGGCGATCACCTCGGCGCGGAGCTGCTGGTGAAGGTCCTTCTGAATCATCCGCATGCCGGGAATATGCGTCACGGCGGGGCCGGCGGGAACTGGCGATCGGGTTGGCGACGCACCAACCTTGGCAGCATACCACCGAAGGCGGAGAGGAACGGAGAGGACCGCTACAAACCACAGCGCCCTTTCGAGCCCGGAAACGGCAAGATGTGTCGGCAACTGCATGAACAAACCA
>DASSIC010000130.1:0-2228 GCA_035692325.1 Gemmatimonadaceae bacterium
GTCTTCGGGGCGGCCACCTCCACCGCCCGCGGCACGATCTCCGGCTGCCCCGCCGTCTTCAACACGCTGTTGATCTTCGGCAGCGACCCGTCGAGCGCGCGCTTCATCTTCGCCAGCTCGCCGTCGAGCTGCGTGGACAGCATCCGGAACACCGTCGTCGTCTGCTCGGTTGGCCGAGCCTCGGCACTCCCGGCCACGCCGGCCAGCGCGGCGATCTTGTTGTTCAGGCGGATGGGATAGTTCAGCGGATCCTGCCCGCTGCGGTTCTTCGTCTGGTAGATCGAGTCCTCCACGACCGCGAGCTGCGCGCGCAGGGGCGCGGCCAGCGACTGGAAGTCCGACAGCGACGAGCCAGTCAACTTCTTCTCGCGGTCGGCCAACTCGGCGCGCACCCAGCGGATCGTCTTCACCGCGTCGTTCGCCTGCGAGGTCTTCTCACGCACCTGCTGCAGGAAGGTGAACTGCGCGGCGTAGTCCGCCGGCGTGGCGGTCGAGCGCGGATCCTTCTTGAGCGCGAACTTCTCCGTGCCCACCGGCACGCCGTCCACGAGCAGCCGCACCTGGTAGGTGCCCGGAGGGGCGACCGGACCCTGCGTTCCCGCCGCCCACATGATCAGGCCGTCGAACGACGACGCGTCGGGATAGCGCATGTTCCAGGCGAAGCTGTTGATCCCCGCCTTGTTGGGCGCGCGGGGCGGAGGCGGCGTGCGACGTGGTCCCTCCTCCTCTTCGCCACCACTCGGCTGGCCTTCGGCGCGTGCCGCCTCCGCACTGCGACGCACCATCCGCTCGGCGCTGTCCACCGGAATGCCGCTCGCGCGCAGCGAATCGATCGTGGATCGCTGGCGCTTCGCGCGCGCCACGGAATCGGCGGCCGTGACCGAATCCTGCCGGCTGGTGAACGAGCGGATGAGCGTGCCGTTCGCGTCGAGGAACTCGACCGTCACCGTGCGGTTGGGACGCTTGAGCCAGTAGAACACGACCGGGCCGCCCGAGGGGCTGGTCGCGACCGGATGCACTGGCGGACCGGCCGGCGCACCGGCGCCGCCACCGCCACCGCCACCAAAGCCGCGGCCGGCGAAGCTCACGCGATACGCGTCGCGCGGCTTGAACAGGTGCGCGTCCTTCGCCGTCACCGACGGCGTGAGCTGGCGCAGCGGCGAGATGTCGTCGATCACCCAGAAGCTGCGCCCATGCGTCGCCGCGATCAGGTCGCCTTCCTTGATCGCGAGATCGTGCACCGGCACGATCGGCAGGTTGAGCTGGAGCTTCTGCCAGCTGGCGCCGTCGTTCGGCGAAACCCACACGCCACGCTCGGTGCCGGCGTACAGCAGCCCCTGCTTCTCGGGATCTTCACGGATGGCGCGCGTGAACTCCGTGGGCGCGATGCCGGCGTCGATGCGCGTCCAGCTCTGCCCGTAGTTCGTCGTCTTCCATAGATACGGCTTCATGTCGGCGAGCTGGAAGCGGTTGGCCGCGATGTACGCCGTGCCCGCCGCGAACTGCCCCGGCTCGATGAGCGACACGCGCGTGTACGGCGCCATGTCGCTCGGCGTCACGTTCTGCCAGGTCTTTCCGTCGTCGCGCGACACGTGCACCAGCCCGTCGTCGCTCCCCGCCCAGAGCACGCCCTTCTGCTTCGGCGACTCGGCGAAGGCGAAGATCACGCCGTAGTACTCCACCGACGTCTGGTCCTTGGTGAGCGGGCCGCCGGAGGGACCGAGCGTCTTCGGATCGTTGCGCGTGAGGTCCGGGGAGATCACCTGCCAGCTCTGCCCCTCGTTCGTCGTGCGGTGCACGTAGTTCGACGTCGCGTACAGCACGTTCGAGTTGTGCGGCGACACGAGGATGGGGAAGGTCCACTGGAAGCGATACTTGAGATCGATCGCCGAGTGGCCCATCGGGTTGTCGGGGAACGGATTGATGTTCCGCACGAGACCCGTACGCATGTCCTTGCGCGTGAGCAGTGCGCCGTAGCTGCCGGCGTACACGATGTCGGGATTGTCGCTTCGCGCCGCGATGTACCCCGACTCGCCGCCCCCCGCCTCCTGCCAGTCGCTGATGTCGATGCCGCCCGCCTTCCGGCTCGGCCCGCACAGCGTGCTGTTGTCCTGCTGCGCGCCGCAGACGTGATAGGGAAAGTGCGTCGTCGTGATGACGTGATAGAACTGCGCCGTGGCGTAGTCCTGCTCCGTCCAGGTGCGGCCGCCGTCGGTGGACACGCTCGC
>DASSIC010000131.1:0-4533 GCA_035692325.1 Gemmatimonadaceae bacterium
CTCGACTCGGCGCGCGACCGCATTCACGATGTCAATCCGCATGTGCGCGTCGAGCCGCATCCGGCCCGGCTGACGTCGAGCAATGCGCTCGAGATCCTGCGCGGCTACGACGTCGTCGTGGACGGCACCGACAACTTCTCCACGCGCTATCTCGTCAACGACGCGTGCGTCCTGCTCGGCATTCCGAACGTGTATGGCTCGATCTTCCGCTTCGAGGGGCAGGCGTCGGTGTTCTCCACGCCGGATGGGCCATGCTATCGCTGTCTCTTCCCGGAGCCGCCACCGCCGGGACTGGTTCCGAGCTGCGCCGAAGGAGGCGTGCTCGGCGTGCTGCCCGGGTTGATCGGCACCATCCAGGCGACCGAGGCGATCAAGCTGGTGCTCGGCATCGGCAGCTCGCTCGCCGGACGACTGCTGCTGGTGGACGCGCTGACGATGGAGATGCGCTCCGTTAAACTCCGCAGGGATCCGGAGTGCCCCGCCTGCGGCACGCGCACGATCACCGGGTTGATCGACTACGACGAGTTCTGCGGAGTGAACGACATGGTTGCAGCGAACGATGGTGGAGCGGTGGAGGAGATCACGCCGCGCGAGCTGGCCGCGCGGCTGCTCGAGGGCGCCGATCTCGACCTGGTGGACGTGCGCGAGCCGCGCGAATGGGAGCTCACCCATCTCGAGGGCTCGCGGCTCATCCCGCTCGGCACCCTCCCCGACTCCATTGCGTCGCTGGATCCCTCGCGGGAGATCGTCGTGCTGTGCCGGAGCGGCAAGCGCAGCGAGACGGCGGCGCGGCAGCTCCAGGCAGCGGGGTTCCGCAAGGTGAAGAACCTCGCGGGCGGCCTGCTGCGCTGGAGCGACGACGTGGATCCGAAGGTGCCGAAGTACTGACTACGCGTGCGGCGCCCAGGCCGGCTCGCCCTTCGTGTACGGCGTGCAGGGATCGAAGCGTCCCGGTGACTCGACGTACCGCATCGCCTTCGTGTAGCCGATCTCCGACGTGAAGTAGCCGAGCAGCGCGAGCTCCTTCATCATGCGGAAGTAGTGCCGCGGCGGCTCCTTCGTGATCGCCGCAGCGCCGCTCGCGTCGGGCGCGCCCGCCGCGTTCTCCTTCCGCTCGTCGGGCAGGTGCTTGTCCGCGGCCGCGGCCGAGGTGTCCGTCTTCACGCCGGTGGCCGTGCCGGCCTTCTGCTTCGCCTCGTCGTCGCGCGCCTTCTGCCGCGCTTCTCTGGCGTCGCTGTCGGCCTTCTGCTCGCGGTCGAGCTTCTGGAGCAGGGCGAGCCGCTGCTGCGGCGTCGCCTGCATGAAGCCGACGCCGTTGTCCTTCATGCTCGTCTCGTCCAGCGTCCGCATCCCGGCGCGGAACGTGTCCGCCTCTTCCGGCGAGTAGGTGTCCGTCACCATCAGCGCCATGAAGGGCCCCACCTTCGCCGCCTTCGCCCCCGGCGACTTGGGGGTGTCGGGCAGGATCGTGTCCGCCACTTCATCCAGGAAGGCCGCGTCCTGCGCGGTGAACTTCGCGTCCTTGCCGAGAGGGCTCGAGCGGTCCTTGCACCCCGTAAGCAGGGCGTCGCCCCCCACCAGCGCCAGTCCGCCGAGCAGCGCGGTCACCCGGCGGATCGCCTCGCGGCGGTCGATCACGGTGGCGGTACCGCCAGCACTCATCGCGTCGTCCTGTTCGATCTCCGATGCCATGGTCGTGTCCTGCGGTCAGAGGTTGCGACGATTGAGCTCGTTCACCGCGAAGTCCGCGGCGCGCGCCGTGAGCGCCATGTACGTGAGCGAGGGGTTCACGCAGGCGGCGGACACCATGCACGAGCCGTCGGTGACGAAGACGTTCGGTGCGTCCCAGACCTGGTTGCGGGAGTTGAGCACCGACGTCTTCGGATCGCGGCCCATGCGCGCCGTCCCCATCTCGTGAATGCCCATGCCGGGGAAGTACTGGCCGTCGTAGGTCTTCACGTCGCGGACCCCGGTCTGCTCGAGCATCTCGGCCATGTCGTTCGCCATGTCCACGCGCATCTTCCGCTCGTTCTCGCCGGTGGCGCAGTCGATCTTGAGCACCGGAAGGCCCCACTTGTCCTTCTTCGTCGTGTCGAGCGAGACCATGTTCGCGTGGTTCGGCAGCATCTCGCCGAATGCCGTGCCGCCGATCGTCCAGCTGCCCGGCTCCGCCATCCGGTCCTTGAACTCCCCGCCAACGCCGAGCTCCGCCACCGCGCGCGACCAGCCCTCGCGTCCCGCGCTCCCCTGGTAGCCGAAGCCGCGCAGGTAGTCGCGCTTGTCGCCGAACAGGTTGCGATAACGCGGGATGTAGAAGCCGGTGGGACGACGGCCGAAGTACGACTTGTCGTCCAGCCCGTCGAGCTTTCCTTCCGCACCGATGCGGAAGTGATGGTCCATCAGGTTGTGTCCCAGCTCGCCCGAGCTGCTGCCAAGTCCGCCGGGCCACACGTCGGTGGCTGAGCGCATCAGCAGCCAGGTGGAATTCAACGTGGACGCGCAGACGAAGATGATCTTCGCCTTGTAGTCGGTCGTCTGCTCGCTCACCGCGTCGAGCACGCGGACGCCGGTGGCGCGCTTGGCATCCTTGTCGTACAGGATCTCGCTGACGATCGACCACGGCTTGAGCGTGAGCCGGCCGGTCTTGGCCGCCGCCGGCAGCGTGGATGACTGCGTGCTGAAGTACGCGCCGTAGGGGCAACCGAGCCAGCAGGCGTTGCGATACTGGCAGGCGTTGCGCCCCTCGAGCTGCTTGGTGGCGTTCGCCGTGCGCCCGGGGATGATGCGACGGCGTCCGTCGAACAGCTTCTTCAGCTTGCCGGCCACGAGCTCCTCGCCGCAGTTGAGCGGCATGGCGGGTTGGAACTGGCCGTCGGGGAGCTGAGGCATCCCCTCATGCGATCCCGAGATGCCGGCGTGCCGCTCGGCCTTGTCGTACCAGGGGGCGATGTCCGCGTAGCGGATCGGCCAGTCGATGGCGATCCCCTCCTTCGCGTTCGCCTCGAAGTCGAGGTCGGAGTGGCGATAGCTCTGGCGTCCCCACATCAGCGAGCGCCCGCCGACCTGATATCCGCGATACCAGTCGAACCGCTTCACCTCGGTGTACGGCGACTCCTTGTCCTTCACCCAGAAGTCGAGGTTCTTCTCGTTGAGCGGATAGTCGCGCTTGAGGACCGGATACTCCTCTTCCATCGCCCGCGTCCGTCCGCCGCGATGCGGATACTGCCACGGCGACTTGGTCGCGTTGACGTAGTCCTTGATGTGCTCGACGTTGCGTCCCCGTTCGAGCAGCAGGACGCGAAGTCCCTTCTCGGTCAGCTCCTTTGCGGCCCAGCCGCCGGAGATGCCTGACCCCACCACGATCGCATCGTACTCCTGAGCCTGCACCGTTGCCTCACTGGGTGACGGACGACAGCGTGCACCAACGGGGAGTGTCGGCAATCGGTGGGAGCCGGCACGAACGCGAATATGTCGGACGACTCGGTGGTTGGCGAGTGGGGGGTGCGGTGGCGCGGGCTGATGGCGAGATTCGACTGCCCGCCGTCTCACCTCGATCCGGAGCGACCGTGCGCTACGTGATGAAGCAGAAGCTGCTGTCCTGGGGCGACGACTTCTACATCAAGGACGAGACCGGTCGCGACGTCTGGTTCGTGGACGGCAAGGCGCTGAGCTTCGGGGATCAGCTCTCCTTCAAGGACCTCGAGGGGAGAGAGCTGGCGTTCATCAAGCAGAAGGTCTTCGCGTGGGGGAAGACGTACGAGATCTTTCGCGACGGAGCGGTGGCGGCCGTGGTGAAGAAGGAGCTGTTTGCGTTCTTCCATCACCGGTTCACCGTCGACGTCCCCGGCCCGGATGATCTCGAGGCCGAGGGAGACTTCCTCGATCACGAGTACGCGTTCCGGCGCGGCGAACGCATCGTCGCCACGGTATCCAAGAAGTGGTTCAGCTGGACGGACACCTACGGGGTGGAGATCGCCGACGGCGAGGATGCGGTGCTCATTCTCGCGAGCGCGGTCGTCGTGGACCAGGCGTGTCACCCCGATGACGGCAAGCGTCATTGATCGTCGATCTTCGTCACCGACTCGAGTAGCCAATGCACTGTCCAGTCTGCAAGGAAACCACCTGGCTCGAGCCCGCTCCTCTGGAGGAGGGCAAGCTGGCCGCGTGGCGCTGCTCCACCTGCAATGGCCACTGGATCCGGAACGCCGACTTCTGGCGCTGGCGTGCCCAGGTGGGTCACAACACGCCGCAGACGCCGGTAACGGAACCGCCCGCGCGCACCGCGCCGGAAGCGGCGGGGCTGCGTCTCTGCCCCGACTGCCACCACGTGCTCGGACGGTACAAGGTGGGCCACGGCATCGGCTTCACGGTGGATCGGTGCCGAAACTGCGACGGCGCCTGGCTGGACGGCGGCGAATGGGAGGCGCTGCGCGTGCGCAATCTGCACGACGATCTGCCGCGCATCTTCGACGACGAGTGGCAGCGCGCGGTGAAGCGCGAGGTGCAGGAGCAGACGACCGAGGAGAACTTCCG
>DASSIC010000132.1:0-2422 GCA_035692325.1 Gemmatimonadaceae bacterium
GCCGACTACTTCGCGTATGTCGAGGACCTCGAGCTGTCGGTCCGTCTCGCCGACGCGGACTGGCGGATGGGGTGGGTGCCGGCCGCGCGTCTCGCCCATCGTGTTCCCGCCCTCGGGACGGAGCCGACACCGATGCAGATCCGGCTGCGGGACCGAAACCGGCGACGACTGGCGCGGCGTGCCTACCGAGCCCCCTGGCGGGTGCTATTTTCACTCTGGTTCTGGCCGACGCGCATGATCCTGTTCGCGCGGTACGCATTTCGGCGCGATTGGGAGCGCGCTTCCGCCATCGTCACCGGGATGACCGAGTCGTGATCGCACGCGTGGAATGGGCTCGGTCGCGATGGACTCGCGTCGCCGTCGTCGTGACCGGCGTGGCGCTGTCGTTCGCGCTCGCCGCCTGTGACCCGTGCACGGGCGTGGCGCACTGCGAGGCGAGCCCGCCCTATCTGGCGGCGAGCGGGCAGATCGTCGACCGGGTGACGGGCGCGGGCGTGGACGGGACACGGATCGACGTCGTGCGGACGAGTGGCATCACCGTCGGATCCGACTCCGTGAGCGCGATCACGAGTGGCGGCGGGTTCTGGCGCGTGGAGTTCGATCCCGCCGATGCGGGAACGCTCGTCGTCGACGTGCAGGTGAGCCCGCCGGAGGCTCCCGGGTACCGCGTGCGTGGTGTGCCACTGGCCACGCGACCGCACGGCGGCGACGCCAATCTGAACGCGACCTGGGTAACGCGCCCGTACTTCAACTACGCGGGAGAGCTCTTCCGCCGCGGCACGATCGACGAGCGCATCCAGAATCGTCCCGTCGAGTTCCGAATCACGGGAGGGGTCCGGACGGTGGGCGCCGGCGTGCGCGACAGCATCTACAGCGCCGCCACGGACGTCGGCGGCCGCGTCCAGCTCTTTCCCGTGACCGAACTGCTCCCGCTCGGGACGGACGACCTGATCGGCGACCTCACGGTGTTCCTCGACCCGCCGCTCGGGCCGAGCGTGATACGCGACATCCATCTCAGTCCGTCGTACATGTTCTTCGACGTGGGACGAATCGCCCGGTACGCCGTCGGTCCATGACGAGCTCGCGGGTGATCGCGCGCAACACGCTGCTCAATCTCGCGGGGCAGGTCGTCCCCATGATCGCGGCCGTCGTCGCGATCCCGATCCTGATCGACCATCTGGGCGCGACGCGATTCGGCGTGCTCACGCTCGCGTGGGCGGCGATCGGCTACTTCAACCTGTTCGACCTCGGGCTGGGGCGCGCGCTGACGCAGGCGATCGCGATGCGCCTCGGAGGCGCGCCGACCGCACGCGACCTCGGCACGGTGGCGTGGACCGCACTCACGTTGATGCTCGTGCTCGGCGCGGTGGGAGGGCTGTTCCTCGCCGCCCTCACACCATGGATCGTCGAGCGCGGGCTGAACATCCCGCCGTCGCTCGTGCGCGAGAGCCTCGGCGTGTTCTACCTGCTCGCCGTCTCGCTGCCGTTCGTCGTCACCACCGCGGGACTGCGCGGCATTCTCGAAGCCCACCAGGAGTTCGGCGCCGCCACCGCTCTCCGTATCCCGCTCGCGCTCGTGACTTTTCTCGGCCCGGTGATGGTGCTGCCCTTTTCCGAGGGGCTCGTGCCGATCGTCGTGCTGCTCGTGATCGGACGGATCGGGACGTTGGTGGCCCACCTCGTGGTCTGCCTGCACCGCCACGCCTATCTCCGCCACGATGTTTCCATTCGACGCGAAGTGGTCGGGCCGCTGCTCCGGTTCGGCGGGTGGATGACGTTGAGCAACGTCGTGAGCCCGATCATGGCGTACCTGGATCGGTTCTTCATCGGCGCGGTCCTGCCGCTCGCGGCGGTCACGCACTACGTCACGCCGTACGAACTGGTGACGAAGCTGTTGATCGTGCCGCAAGGCATCGTGATTGCGCTCTTCCCCGCGCTCGCCACCACCTATGCGACCGATCGCGACCGGACCGCCATGCTGTTCGAGCGGACCCTGCGCGTCGTCCTGATGCTGATGTTCCCGGTGCTGCTCGGTGTGGTCTTGTTCGCGCGCGAGGGGCTCACGCTCTGGGTCGGCCCGGAGATCGCCGCGCGGAGCACGGCCGTCCTCCAGTGGCTGGCGGTCGGCGTGTTCATCAATGGCATGGCGCAGGCGCCATTCGTCGTCCTGCAGAGCACCGGACGGCCCGACATCACCGCGCGGCTACACCTCGCGGAACTGCCGCTCTACCTGACCGCGCTCTGGTGGCTGGCGCACCGGTTCGGGCTCGTTGGCGTCGCGATGGCGTGGTCGCTGCGCGCCGCGGTGGACGCGGCCGCGTTGCTGCTGCTGGCCGCCCGCCGACTGCCGGGCGCGTCGGCGCAGAGCAGGCGGTCGCTCGTCGCCATCGCTGGCGTCTCGGCCGTGCTGGGCGGGGCCTCG
>DASSIC010000133.1:0-3821 GCA_035692325.1 Gemmatimonadaceae bacterium
TCGTTGCAGATGTAGACGGACGGGCCGGAGATGAACTTCCGGACCGAATCCTTCGACTTGCCGCAGAACGAGCATCGGAGGTGTTTGTCGTGCGACATGGCGGAGACTCTGCAGGAGGCGCACGCCCGCGATCATGGGCGAGGTGGGTGACCGAGGTTAACTGTCGAGTTGTACCCGGTCAAGAAAAGGACGATCAGGGCTCGTGAATGTTTTCACGAGCCCCGTGCTCGGCTTACTTCGGCGCGGCGGCCTGTGCCGCGATCACTTCGGGTGCCACGAGATCGCCGCGCGTCGAGATGACGGTGTCGATGATTCCGTATCCCTTGGCTTCTTCGGCCGACATGAAGAAGTCGCGTACCATGTCGCGCTCGATCTGTTCCACCGGCCGGCCGGTGTGCTTCGCGTAGATCGTGTTGAGCTGATGGCGCAGGAAGAGGATCTCCTTCGCCTGGATCTCGATGTCGGCCGCGGTACCCTGCGCGCCGCCCGACGGCTGGTGGATCATGATGCGCGAGTGCGGCAGCGCGCTGCGCTTGCCCTTGCGACCGGCCGCGAGCAGGAACGAGCCCATGCTCGCCGCGAGGCCCATGCAGATCGTGTTCACCGGCGCCTTCATGAACTGCATCGTGTCGTAGATCGCCAACCCCGCCGACACGCTGCCGCCCGGCGAGTTGATGTACACGAACACGTCGCGCTCCGGATTGTCCGCCTCGAGGAACAGCAGCTGCGCAATGACGATGTTCGCGACGTCGTCGTTGATCGGCGTGCCGAGGAAGACGATGCGGTCCATCAGGAGCCGCGAGAAGATGTCGTAGGTGCGCTCGCCGCGGCTGGAGCGCTCGATCACGTACGGCGGATAGATCGTGGCCATTGGGTCGCTCATGGTTCAGTACCGTTGGTGACTTCGTTGCGGGCGGTCAGCCACTCGAAGACTTTCTCCTCGGTGATGCTCCGCTCGATCTCCTGGAGACGTCCCGCCTTCTGGAGCGAGGCGTACACCTGTCCCGGATCGGCGCCGCGCTGCTCGGCGACCTTCGCCACGCGCTCGTCGACGTCCTTCTCGCTCGCCGCCAGCTGTTCCTGGCCCGCCAGCGCCTCGATCAACATGTCGCGCCGCACCTGCTTCTCCGCGACCGCGGCGAACTCGCCGGCGAACTGGCGGCGCTGCTCATCGGGGATCTGGTAGGCCTGCATGTAGGCGTCGATCATCCGGTTCACCCAGCTCGGCGGCACGTCGAACGGGTTGGCCTCGGCGATCTGGTCGAGCAGCGCCGAGCGCACCGCGGCGTCGGCATCGCGCGTCGCATGCTCCTGCAGGTCCTTGCGCACCGCGGCGCGGAGCGCGTCGAGCCCGTCGAAGTCGCCGACCTCGCGCGCGAAGGCGTCGTCGAGCGCGGGGGCGGACTTCCGCTTCACCTCTTCCAGCGTGACGCGCACGTTCTTGGACTGCCCGCGCTGCGCCTCGTCGGGGAAGTCGTCGGGCCACTTCACGACCCGCTCCTTCGTCTTGCCGGGCTCGAGCTCCATCACGAGCTCCTCGATACCGGGGATGGCCTGGCCGCCGCCGAGCACGAGGTTGTACGGACTCCCCTCGGGCATCGCGTCGCCGTCCTTCTCCGGCGTCGAGAGCAGCACCTTCACCATGTCCCCTTCACGCGGCTGCTCCTCCACCGGCGCCCAGGTCGCCTTCTGGTCGCGCAGGTTCTCGAGCTGCTCGTTCACCTGCTCGTCCGTCACCGTCGAGGCGTTGCGGGCGACCCGGAAGCCCTGCGTGCGTGCGAGCTCGATCTTGGGCTTCACCTCGAGGTGCAGCTCGAAGGTCAGGGGCTTGTCGTCCTCGAACTTCACGTCATGGACGTGCGGCTGCGCGGCGACGTCGAGCTTCTCGCGCTCCATCACCTCCTTGAACGCCTCCTGCACCAGCGTCTCGAGGACCTGCTGGCGGATGGCGTCCTTGAACCGCTTGCGGACCATGGCGGCCGGGGCCTTGCCGGGCCGGAAGCCGGGCAGGCGAACCGAGGCGGCGTACCGCTTGGCCGTCTTCTCCTCTTCGTCGCGCACCGCGACCAGGGGAACGGAGACCTCGAGCAGGCGCTCGACGCCTTCGCTCTTCTTGGTGGTGATCTGGATGTCCATGTGGATCGAGAAAGCCGGGATCGGGGCGTGCGGTTCCGCCCGGTAGGGGCGGCTCGGTGCGTGGCACGGGGAAACTGTATGAAAGCTAACGCCCGGGGGGAGTGCACAGTAGGGAGACGGACGACGGGGCCGGGGCCCTACGCCCGCCCGATCATTTCCGCCACGATCTTCCCCGAGCTCAGCACCCCCGGGATCCCGGCCCCCGGATGCGTGCCCGCGCCGGCGAAGTAGAGATTCTTCACGTCCTCGCTGCGGTTGTGCGGCCGGAACCACGCCGACTGCGTGAGGATGGGCTCCACGGAGAAGGCGCTGCCGAGATGGCTGCCGAGCGTGTCGCGGAAATGCCGTGGGTCGATCATGCGCTCGGTCACGATGTGCTTCGAGAGGTCGGGGAGATGGTGCGCCTCGAGATGCGCCATGATCCGATCCCGGTACGGCTTCGCGGCGACGCGCCAGTCGGTGTCGCCACCGAGATGGGGCACGGGAGACAGCACATAGAAGCTGTCACACCCCGCCGGCGCGAGCGATGGATCGGTCGCCGTGGGACGGTGCAGATACAGCGAGAAGTCGTCCGACAGCGTCTTGTCGGTGAAGATATTCTCGAGCAATCCCTCATATCGCGGGCCCATGAGGATCTCGTGATGCGCCACGTCCTCATAGCGTCGGTTGGTGCCGAAGTAGATCACGACGAGCGACATCGAGTAGCGCAGCCGCTCCATCCGCGCGTCCGTGTTCTTTCGCCGCACCTCGCTGGACACGAGGTCCATGTACGTGCGCGCGACGTCGCCGTTGCTCACCACCGCATCCGCCGGCAGCAGCTCGCCGCCGGCGAGCCGCACACCGGTCGCCCGTCGCGACCGCACGTCCACCTCGATGGCGGTCACCGCTTCGCCGAGCCGCAGTGTGCCCCCCTCCTCGAGGAACAGGCTCACGAGCGCCCGCACCAGTGCACCGGTGCCGCCCATGGCGAACCACACCCCCCACTGCTGCTCCAACGTATGGATCAGCGCGTAGATCGACGTGCTCTGGAAGGGATTGCCTCCTACCAGCAGCGGATGAAAGCTGAAGACCTGCCGCAGCCGAGGGTCCTGGATGTACTCGTTGACGAACGCTGCGACGGACCGATGCGCGCGCAGCCGTACGAGATCGGGCAGCACCTTCAGCATGTCGGTGATGCGGTCGAACGGCGTGTCGATGAGCGCCATTCCGGCGTCGAAGATCGCCTGCGTGGCATCGGCGAACCGCAGATACCCGGCGACGTCCGCCGGATTGAACGCCGCGATCTGCGCGAGATTCGCCGCGCGGTCGCCACCGTAGCGAAACACCGAACCATCGGCGAAGCGGATGTTGTAGAACGGGTCCACGGGCACGAGCTGCACGTAATCGTCGGTGCGCCGACCGCTCCGCTCGAACAGCTCGTGGATCAGCCAGGGCGCGGTGATGATCGTCGGACCGCCGTCGAACACGAAGCCGTCCTGCTCGTACACGTAGGCGCGACCACCCGGTTTGTCCCGCTGCTCGACGATCGTGACCGCGTGCCCCTGCTGCTGCAGACGGATCGCGGCCGAGAGGCCGCCGAACCCGCTGCCGATGACGACGACGCGCACCGCTCAGTCGCTCGCGACGCGATAGGTGGGCACCGCGCCGCGCCGCTCCACGGGACGATGTCGCATGCCCCGCAGGGC
>DASSIC010000134.1:0-4101 GCA_035692325.1 Gemmatimonadaceae bacterium
GACGGCACCTTCTACGTCATCGCGGCGGGGCGGTGCAACCACGCCGGAGCCGGCATCTGGAACGACGTCACCAACGGCAACTCGAACTTCATCGGCATCGAGGCGGAGAACACCGGCGGCGCGAACGATTTCCCGTGGCCCGCTGTGCAGGTGGACGCTTATCAGCGCGGGGTGGCAGCGATCCTGAAGTTCGTCGGCCAGCCGGCCGGCGCGTGCGCGGGCCACAAGGAGTACGCGCGCCCGCTCGGTCGCAAGCAGGACCCCGTCTTCAACATGAGCGAGTTCCGCTCGGCGATCGACGCGATCCTCACCGGAAGCGCGCCGCCGCCTCCACTCATCCCGGCGGCGGAATCACGCAGGCCGCGCGGTGGCGGCGGGGGACGTCCCACGCTGCGACGCAGCGCCACGCGCGATCCGAACACCGAAGCGCTGGTGAAGGAGATTCAGGGAAAGCTCGGCGTCGACCCGATCGGCATCTTCGGACCGAAGACCGAAGCAGCGGTCCGCGAGCTCCAGCGTTCTCTCGGTATGGTGCCGGACGGGATCGTCGGTCCCAAGACGTGGGCGGCGATCGACGCGCTGCCCTGAGACTACCGACCGGCGTTCTTCGCTTCGATTGACAGCGCTCCCCGTCGACTGATATTTGACGGCCGAGGTCCGTCAACAATCCCGAGGACGCCATGACGAGTGCGGTCGCCCACTTCCCGTCGTCGAGCAGCTCCTCCAGCTCCCGCCTTCTTCGCGCCTGGCTGCTCACCGGCGTCGTCGACGGCACGTGGGCGATCGTGCTCACACTATTGTATGGTCGCTCGCTTGCGCGGCTCTGGCAGGGGATCGCCGCCACCGCCTTCGGCGAGCGCATGTTCGACGGCGGATCCGCGGCGGTCGCGCTCGGCGTCCTCATGCACTTCGGCGTCGCCTTCGGCTGGTCCGCGGTCTTCCTGCTGCTCGTCGCGCGCTCGGCGTGGCTGCGCCGAGTGGTCGATTCGCCCAATGGTGTGTGGAAGGTCGCAGCGATCTACGGACCGATGATCTGGATCGTGATGTCGGCCGCGGTCATCCCGCTGCTCACCGGCAAGCCGCTCGTGATGACCTGGCGATGGTGGATCCAGCTTGCCGGGCACATCGTGTTCGTCGGCCTGCCGATCGTGTGGTCGATCGGCAGCGGGTCGCGCGCGACGACCGCTCCCGATTGATCGCCGACAACTCACCTGCGCCCTCTACAGCGATGCCGCAGAGCAAGACGCACGGCAAGATCTGCTACGTGGAGCTGCCCACGACGGACGTCTCACGGTCCGCCGACTTCTATGCCAAGGTGTTCGGCTGGCAGAGCAGGCGTCGCGGCGACGGCGCGCTCGCCTTCGACGACACCACCGGCCAGGTGAGCGGCTCCTGGGTGCTCGGTCGACCCCCGGCGGCAGCGCCCGGGCTCCTGGTCTACATCATGGTGGACAGCGTCGCCGAGGCATGCGAGCGCGTGCTCTCGCATGGCGGCTCGATCGTGCAACCCATCGGTGGCGATGCGCCCGAGATCACGGCGCGATTCCGTGATCCGGGCGGGAACGTCATCGGCCTGTATCAGGAGCCCGATCAGGCGACGTGACCGGCGCCGGGCGGACAGTGCCACACCCTCGCCTGATCCGCACCGTTCGCTCCAACTCGTCCTCCGTCTGCAGCACCTTCTCGCGCAGGTCGCGCGGCATGTCGGGGTGCTCGCGCAGGAAGCCCTCCACGAGATTCAGCGCCTCGGCACTGCGGTGCCCGCCGACGAACGCGCCGATCCACGAGCCGAGGAAGAAGATGCGGCGATTGCGCTGCACCCAGGGAAGGGTATCGAGCGCCGGCACGATGTAGCGCGTCGTCAGCTCCTCGTGATCGCTGTCGTTGAAGGCGCCGAGGCTCGCCGTCACCCAGTCCTCGTTGAGGCTCGCATCGTTGAAGTAGCGGCGCCAGTACTCGGCCTTCGTCGCTGAATCGGGGCGCGCCGCACCGGCGACGAACGCGCGCCGCTTGCCCTCGCTGGTGGAATCGCGGCGTGCCTCCGCGGCGAGGCGTGCGTTGGCCGAGGCGCTGTTCATGGCCACGAGATGCGTGACGATCGCCCAGCGGGTAGGCGCGCGCAGCGGGAGCCCGAAGGCTGTCGTGCTGTCGAGCGCCGCATCGAGATGCGACAGCATGTCTGGCGAGCGAGCAAGCCCGATCAGCGCATCGAGCTGAGACTTGCGCACGGAATAGCTGCGCGCCGTGTCCGCCGTACCCTGTGCCAGCACGTGCTCGCTCCGGTCACGCAGCGTACGCTCGCTCGCATCGCAGAGGTACATGTCCACCGTGCGCGCGAGTCGACCGACGATGAAGGGGGCAAGCTGGTCGTCGCGTTCGGCGGGCAGCTCACGCAGCGCCACGGTGGCGAATCGCACGGGAGCGAGTCGCGCGTCGCGCACCAGATCCCACAACGCGTTCCAGGTCATCGCCTTCTGGAGCGGATCGCGGATCTCTCCGACGTGCGCCTCCGCCCAGCGCACGCTGGTGGAATCCAGTCGCACCAGGGCGTACGCCTCGTCACCCGCGTTGGCGAAAACGAAGCGCGGCAGTGCGCCGTCGAAGCGACGACGCGTGACCGGGCCAGTCAGTACCAGCGACACGGTCTGCTCGGCGCCGGCGGAATCGACGACGAGCACCTGCGTCCGGATCGGCCATGGCGTCGCGCCGGAGAGCGACTGCGCGGGCGACTGGGTGAGCTCGAGCGTCCATCCGTCCTTCGACGCGAACACCCGCTGGTCGATGATCGGCATGCCGGCGCGCAGCACGAATTCGCGCCCCCATGGGCCGAGGTTGGTGGACGCAGTGCGGCCGAGGGCGGTGAGCAGGTCGCGCCAGGTCGCGTTGCCGTATGGGTGCGCGCGGAGATACGCGCGCAGGCCATCGCGGAATGCGGTGTCGCCCACCATGAAGTTCAGCTGCTTCAGGATCCCCGGCGCCTTGTTGTAGACGATGGGGCCGTAGTTGCTCTTCGCCTGGTCGAGATTGGCGAGCGATTGCCACACCGGCGTGGTGCCGCGCGATGCGTCGGTGGCGTACGCCACGGGCTTGTTGCGCAGGAAGAAGGTGCGCCAGGCATTCGCGGCTGGGCTCAGGTCGTCCTGCATCACCGCGGCGATGTACGTCGCGAACCCTTCCTTGAGCCACAGGTCGTCGAACCAGCGCATCGTCACCAGGTCGCCGAACCATTGGTGCGACACCTCGTGATAGATCGTGGCCTCGCGACCGAGCAGCTGATTGCGCGTCGGCGGCTCGCGGTAGATGAACGACTCCTCGTTGTAGAACACCGCGCCGGGATGCTCCATCCCCCCAAAGGGAAACGCGGGGGCGAGCAGGAAGTCGAACTTCTGGAATGGGAAAGGGCGCGCGGTGTAGCGCTCGAGCCATTCGATCCCCCGCGCGTTCGTCGCGATCAGCGTGTCGACCTCCGCCTCCTTGATCCGCGACGCGCGGACCCACATCGAGATCGGACGGCCGTGCACCACGGCGCTGCGCGTCGCCCACGGCCCCGCGGCGAAGGCGACGAGGTAGGTGCTGATGGGGTCCGAGGTGCGGAAGGTGTGCGTCGTCGTGCGGGCCGAGGTGGAATCGCTCGACGCGAGTGCGCCGTTCGCCAGCGCCTTCCAGCCACGCGGCGTGACGAGCGTCAACGTGACGCGCGCCTTGAGGTCCGGCTGGTCGAAGCAGGGGAAGAGCGCGTTGGCGTCGGACGGGACGAGCAGGGTGTACAGGTAATCCGCGCCGTCCGTGCTGTCGTGATAGCGGATGACGCTGGCCCCCGCCGGCGCAATTGCGGACAGAAAGCGCAGCTCGACGACGTTTTCTCCCGCGCGCAGCAGCGCCGCGGGAATTCGCAGATGCGCACCGTCGCCGGCGAGCGTCGTCGCGCGACCGTTCACGATGGGCCGATCGAGCCGGAGGCCGCGGAAGTCGAGGATCGCGTCGCCGGGCTTCGTACGCGCGAAGCGCACGACGACGCGGCCGGATGCGGTATCCCGATGCGTGACGTCGAGCGTCAGCGCATAGCGGACGTCGCGCACGTGCGCGGCGCGATACTCGGCG
>DASSIC010000135.1:0-2261 GCA_035692325.1 Gemmatimonadaceae bacterium
GAGCTCCAGGCTGAGCGCGAGCGGCGCGCCGCCGCGCTGCGCGCCGCCGACGCCGCCGAAGCCGCCCGTCCGACACCGCCGCCCCCGGCGCCACCGGCGCCTCCGCCGCTCCGGGCGCTCGAGGGGACGCCCCGTGCCCACCCCTCCGAGGGTGCTTTTCCGGCTTCCGGGCGTGAAATGCCCACTCCGAGGGTTGAGGCCGGCGCGCCCACGACGGACCTTCAACTGGTGCTCTCACCGGTCCGTTCGTTCGCCCGCCTGGTGGAGGTCGAGCGACGCATCCAGGCCCTGCCCACTGTCCGGTCTCTATACGTTCGCGACTTCCGTGGCGGCATAGCGACGCTGACGGTGGCGCTGCGTTCTCCTATGACGACCGAGGAGTTCGCCAGTGGGCTGCGCGTGATCGACGAGCCGCAGCTGCGACTCGTGTCCGGCACCCGCAACGTACTGGAGTTCCGGATCGAGGGCGAAGCGTCCATCGCCTGAGCGCGGAGGGGAAAGGTTTGAGCAGCAGGGCCAGTACTGACTTCTGGTCCGCGCGCCTTGCCCACCTGGCGGCCCTCGGGCGCCTCGACGGCATCGCGATCGTCCTCCCCGGACAGGCCGGTCTCGCCACGTTCGTCTCGCACAACATCCCGCAGACCGCCTGGGAGGGCCCGGCGGGCGAGGCGCTCCTCCGTGTGGTCCAGACGGGCGCGACCGAGCAGATCCAGAACGGCGCGCTCCACCTCGGCGACGGGCGCGAGGCCCAGACGCTGCTGGCGGCGCCGATCGTGTGGCGTGACCAGATCGCCGGCGCGCTCGCCGCGTTCGTCGCTGGCCGGGAGATCGGCGACGACGATCTGCCGACGCTGACGCGCCTCGCCGAGCTTGCGGGGATCGAGCTCGCGGAGGCGAACGCGCTGTGGCGCACGAACAAGCAGACCCAGGAGATCGAGGGTCGTCTCCGCCAGGCGGAGGACGACCGCAAACAGGCGATGGTGCTGTTCGAACTCTCGCGTCTCGCGACGCTCGGCACCGACGTGCAGATGGATCTCGACAGCGCCGCGATGATGCTCGCGGGCGCGCTCGAGAACGACGCGATCGGGATCTGGGCGGTGGCCGAGCACAAGCTCCGCCTGCGCGCGGCCACCGGCTACGACAAGCGAACGCAGGAAGTCCCGGTGGACGAATCCGACACCGTCCTCGCCACCGTACTGCGCGAGAAGCGCGCCGCGCGTGGATCGCTCACCGAGCTGAAGACGATGCCGGCATGGGCGCCACTGGGCTGCACGAGCTATCTCGTGACGCCGATCGGCGCGCTTGGCGTGCTCGTCGCGGCACGCATCTCGAACACGTACTCCGCCGATGACGCCGATTTCAGCGTCAACGTCGGCGAATACCTCGTCGGCCTGCTGCAGCGATCAACGTCGACCGATGTCGTCGACCAGGGCGTTTCGACGGAGCGGCGGAAGATCGCGCAGGAGCTGCACGACGGACTCGCGCAGGAGCTCACCGGTGTCGTGCTCGCGCTCGAAGGTTGCCAGCGCGCGCTCGACAAGGATCCGGCGCTGCTCGGCCCGCAGCTGGCGAAGGCGTCGCGCGATGCGCGCGCGACGCTCATGGACGTGCGCCAGTACATGACCGCGCTCCGGCAGAGCGAGACGGGCGGACTGAATCTCCCGGTCACACTCGGCCGGCTCGTCGATGACCTGCGCCGCCAGACAGGTCTGCAGGTGCAGATGGAGGAGAGCGGCGCGCAGCGCGAGCTGGACGCGGTGGTGGAGCGCGCGGTGATCCGCATCGTGGGCGAGGCGCTGCGCAACGTCGCGCAGCACGCGGGCGCGACGACGGCGAAGGTCGCGCTGCTCTACGACGAGGAGGGCGTCGTCGTCACCGTCGAGGACGACGGCAAGGGATTCGACGTCGACGAAACGTTCCGCGGCGCAGAGGACCGCGGACACTTCGGCGTCGTGGGTATGCGCGAGCGTGCCGAGGCGGCGCACGGACATCTCGTGGTCCGCAGCGAGCCGGGCAAGGGCGCCATCGTGCGCGCAAGCATCCCCTACGCGACCGAGTCGGTCACTGTCGAGAGCTACGGACGGCGGGCCACGGATCTGGCCGATCCGGCCGAGTCCGCCGGCAACGGCGGCGAGCGCGTCGGCTTCTTCGCGAGGCTGTTCGGGCGATGAGCGAGAAGCGCCACATCCGCATCCTCATCGTCGACGACCACGCCGTCGTTCGGAGCGGCCTGCGCACGATCCTCGAGGGTGAGACGGACA
>DASSIC010000136.1:0-4213 GCA_035692325.1 Gemmatimonadaceae bacterium
TTCTTCGTCGGCGATCGCAAGCTGGAGGGCGCCTACCCGGTAGATTCCTTCCGCGTCGCGATCGACGCTGCGATCGCCAAGGCGCGGGGCGGCAAGTAGACCCGTTGCGGCACGACATCGGCGCCACGCGGTGAACTGGGCGCTCGCGTTGGGCTACGAGGGCGTCGCGCAGGTGGCGCGTGGCCTCGCCGCCCTCGCCCCGACGTCCGAGCACAAGCTCGTCGCGACCTTCGCGTCGCGACGCGGCGTGCTCGCGCGCTTCGCGGCGTTCGCGCGCGATCCGGCGCACCCGCTCCTGTGGATGCACGCGCCAAGCGTGGGCGAGGGCCTTCAGGCGCGTCCCGTCCTCGAGCTGGTGCGCGAGCGCCGTCCCGCCACCCAGCTCGCGTATACCTACTTCTCGCCGAGCGCACGGAGCTTCGCGCGCGGCCTGAACGTCGATTTCCGCGACGTCCTGCCATTCGATGCCGTGTCGGACATGCGCACTGCGCTCGCCGCGCTCGACCCGACAGCGCTCGTCTTCAGCAAGGTCGACGTGTGGCCCACCCTCGCGCGCGAGGCGTCTCGGCGCGGCACACGACTCGGCATCGTGAGCGCCACGTTGGCGGCGTCGTCATCGAGACGGGGCGGGATCGCCGGCGCGCTGCTTCGCGACGCCTACGCGCGCATCGACCGCGTCGGCGCCATCAGCACGGAGGACGCCGACCGTCTCGTCGCCCTCGGCGTGCCGCACTCGCGTGTCACCGTCACCGGCGACACGCGGTACGACCAGGTCTGGGCGCGCGCCGAGCGCGTCGACCGCGCGGGAGTCCTGCTCGCAGCGCTGTCGAGCGATCGGCCAACGCTCGTCGCGGGTTCGACCTGGCCCTCCGACGAAGCGGTGCTCCTTCCCGCGTGGGCGCGCGTCGTGGTTCAGCATCCGCGCGCGCGATTGATCATCGCTGCGCACGAGCCGACGCCCGCGCATCTCGCACCCATCGAAGGATGGGCGCGCAGTGCGGGCCTGCGGTTCGCTCGTCTGGGCGCCGCCGGCGCCGCAGAGGCGGACGTCATCATCGTGGACCGGGTCGGCGTGCTCGGTGACCTCTATGCCCTGGCCGACGTCGCATTCGTCGGCGGCGCATTTCACGCCGCTGGGCTGCATTCCGTGCTCGAGCCGGCGGCGTTTGGCGCCCCGGTGCTGTTCGGCCCGCGCTTCGGCGGTGCACGCGATGCCCGTCTGCTGCTGGACGCCGACGCCGCGCTAGCGGTCGACGACGCCAGCGCCCTGGAACGCGCCGTCGAGCACTGGCTCAGCGTGCCCAGCGAGCGGCGAGAGGCGGGGAAGGCCGCGCGCGACGTCGTGCACGCCGGGCTCGGCGCCGCCCAACGCTCATACGCGCTGGTGACCGAGCTTCTCGACGGGCCCCCGGGAGCGCCGGCAAGAGGCAAGAGGTAGGAGTTAGCGGGCCATGGGTCACGAGGAGCGCGCAACGTCCCACGTCCCACGCCTCACGTCCCCCGCCTCAAGTCTCTACGCCGTCGCCACGTGTGGGATGATCGGCGCCGACGCCGACTGCGGGCGGTGCAGGTAGAAGCCCTGCACCAGATGCACCCCCAGCTCCTGCACCGTCTTGAACTCCTCCGCGCGCTCGACGCCCTCGGCGATCACCTGCGCGCCGTGGTCGTTGGCGAACCGCACCATCGTCTGCACGAGATTCTGCTTGATGAAGTTCGTGTCGATGGCGCTGATCAGCGAGATGTCGAGCTTGATGAAGTCCGGCTCCAGGTTCGCGATCGAGCCCAGTCCGGCGTAGCCGCTTCCCGCATCGTCCACCGCGAAACGATAGCCCATGTCGCGGAACGCCTTGAGCCGGTCGCGGAACTTGGGATAGTCCTTGATCGCCGTGCGTTCGGTGATCTCGATGACGACCCGTGACGGATCCGCCACCTCCTGCTCCGTGAACGCCGGATCGCTGAAGTCGTGCGGGTCGACGTTGATGAACAGGAGCTCGCCCGGGCCGAGGCGCGTGTTCATCCCCTCGATCGCGCGCTCGCGGCAGAGTCGGCTCAGCTCCCAGATCATGTCCGCTTCGGCGGCGACGTCGAACATCACCTCGGGGCTGCGCAGCGTGCGCATCTTGCCGCGGGCCAGCGCCTCGTAGCCGAAGATCTCCTTCGTCGAGGCCACGACGATCGGGTGGTAGTCCACGTAGACGAGGCGGTCCCGCAGGCTCGTCTTGAGGTCGTTCACGCGGCGCGCCCGTTCCCGCTGCTCCACCGACCGGGACGCGTTCTGCGCCTCGCGAATGCCGCGATAGATCAGTCGCTCGAGCCGGATCTTCGGGTTGTAGTAGAGATGCGCGCGTCCGACGTAGATGTCGAACAGCGCGGCGATGTCCTCGCCGTGCGCCGTCTCGATCTGCGCTCCCACGTGCCGCTGGAGGCGCGTCACCATCTCGGTGATCTCGCTCTCCGTCGCCGCCGCCACCCCACTCTGCGGCACATGGAAGAAGATGAAGTCGTCGTCGTTGGTGAAGCTCACCATCACGCGCGAGTCGCCGAGGTCGTCGTCGTCCAGGAACTCGCGCACCGCGCTCGCCGTCGTCTCCAGCACCGCGTCCAGCTTCTCCCACCCATAGATCTCCTCGATCTTGGAGTAGCGGACGAAGTTGAAGTACAGCACCACCAGCTCGCCGCGTTCCTTGAAGTACTGCCGCGACTTCTCGATCGCGACGGGGAGTGTCGGGAGGCCGGTGAGCGAGTCGTGGAGCATCTGCTCCTGCTCCACCTGGTCGACCCGCTTCGCGTTATCCGCGCCCAGGCCGGCGCCGCGGGCCACGGCGGACCAGGTGCGCGCCGCGATCTCCTCCGGCGTCGCCGGCAGGAGAAACCACTCCTCGGCCCTGAGCTCCACGGCGCGACGCCGCTGCGCCTCGTCGGCGCACCCCACCAGCACGGGGACGCCACGCAGGTGCGACTGCTCGATCCCCGAGCGCAGCTCGTTGGGATCGGACGTCGTGAGGAGCACGGCACGCACCCCCTGTTCCGCGAGCGCGGCACCCAGATCGGCGGCCGCGCACTTGTCGGCGCGCCACCCGTCGAGCAGGGAGACCGCCTGGCGGACCGTCGGGTCGTCCGTATCGGTGAGGAGGACCGACTCGCTCACGCGCCCCGCGGGGTGGCGGCGGGACGCGCCGCGCCGCTACGACGCGACGCGCATCTGGTCGAGGTTGCGCTGCACGGTCTTGGCGAGCGTCGGCAAATCAAAGGGCTTCTCCACGTAGTCGTCGGCGCCGAGCTGCAACGCCTCGCGTTTGTCGTCCCACGCGTCGAGGGCCGTCACCATGATGACGCGCACCTTGTGGCCGAGGGTCGGGTGCTGCTTCATGATGCGGCACACCTCCCAGCCATCACGACCGGGCATCATCACGTCGAGCAGCACGAGGGCGGGCTTCACCGTCTCGTACAGCGCGAGCGCCTCGTCTCCGTTGTGCGCGACCGAGATCGGGTAGCCGCGGATCTCCAGATACTGCCGGATGATCTCCGCATTGTCGTGATTGTCGTCCACCACCAGGATGGGCGGTAGCGCGGGCTCTCCAGTCTGCACCGAATACTCTCCTGCGTCCACGGCCTCCGGCACCCCCGGGCGGAGTGCGTCGGATCATTTAGGGCAAGTCGGGGGCCAATTCGGACCGACGTCGGAACGGGTCACCCCTGCGGCCACGAACGGGTCCTGCAAACATCTGTCCATTCGCCGACGCGCTCCCAGCACTGGCGTCCGTCCTGCGCGGGGGCGATGTTCGGCGCATGAGCCACGTCGTCGCCCGCCTGCTCGCCGGCATCGCGTTCGCCGCGTCCGTTGCCTGCGCCCCTGTCGCGGGCGTCGGCGGCGCCGGAGGCACCGCTCCAGTTCGGGGCGACTCCAAGACGGTGACCGAAAATGAACTGGCGGTCGCCACACAGCTCAACCTGTACGACTACGTCGCCGCCGAGCGCCCTCGGTGGCTCGCCACGAGTCGCAAGCTCCCGTTGGTCATCTTCGTGGACGACACCCGCCTGGGCGACGCAGCGACCCTCAGAACGCTCACCACGGGCAGCGTTCGGATGCTGCGCTTCTTCGAGGCGTCGGCGGCCCAGCAGAAGTTCAACGGCCGGGATATCGGAACGGTCATCCAGGTCATCACCAAGTAGCCGGCACGTGGCGATGTGACGAGGGGCGGGCCCGCATGCG
>DASSIC010000137.1:0-11974 GCA_035692325.1 Gemmatimonadaceae bacterium
GGCGGTGGCGCTCACCTTGCCCGCGCGCAGCCGCTCCTCCACCGCGTCGGCGAATCGCGTCAGCGGGTTCGCCGCCGCCGCCGCAGTCGCGCGCTCGGCGTACTTGGACTCGAGGAACTCCACGTAGTCGAGCACCTGGTAGCCGCGCTCGTCGGAAAGTGAATCGAGCTTCTGGAGAAGCTTGTCGCGGAGGTAGGAGTTCATGCCGTAAGCTCTGCTCTCGCTCGCCGCGAAGCAAGGAGATCGCGCTTCAGCCCGTCCAGCGAGACCGCTTGCCGCGCGTGTCGATGTGCAGGTACGGCGTCCGGTAGCGGCGCGACGTGTAGATGCCGAGGCCGCCCACGAGATCGGGGTGCGCGCGCTCCACACGGTCGACGGCGAGCATGACCCGGATCTCGTCGGTCATCGTGATCTTGCCATCGCCGTTCGCGTCGATCTGCACGTCCGCCGCGTCACCATACTGGTGGCGGCTGTCGCTCGCCGCGCGACGCACCTCGCGATTGTGCGACGGAGAGCGGAAGCCCGAATGCACGTCGATGCCGAGCTCCGGCCGTGCGGCACCGCCCAGATCGGAGAGCACGAGCTCCAGCTTGTCCAGCAGCCGCGGATTGAGCGCCACGTACTTCGGCCACACGTTGTCCTGATCGTCGTGCGTGACGAAGTCGGCGAGCTTGAGATGCTTGCTCAGCGGCAGCTCCAGCAGCTCCGGCCGCACCTCGACGAAGCCGACCGGCACCTCGGGGCGTCCGCGCTTGTGCCCGATCCGCTCGGAGAGATAGGTGCCGATGCGATAGCCGTTGAGCCAGTTGCCGAGCTTGCGGTCGAAGGGCACCATCACCGCGAGCGTCGGCTCGGACACGATCGTGCGCGCCGAATCCCGGACGATCGCGATGTGATAGAAGCCGGCGATCTTCGGCGCGATGGGTCGGTCCGTCGTGAGCGGCCGCGGGTCGCCCACGGGAGTCGAGTCGGAGACGGTCACCCACTGATACTGGAGCGAGTCGGCGTTGCCGCCGATGGCGAGCGGAAACTCGATCGGATCGCCAGGCAGCGTGAATCGCACCTTCACTTCGCCGCTGCGCCCGAAGGCGTCCGGTGTGGGCGTCGCCGAGGGGAGATCGAGCTCGGGTGCGATGGCGGCGGAAAGATTGGCGAACGACTCCGTGGTGACGTCGTGCGAATCACGATACAGCTGCGTCGCACCGACGGCGGAAAGACCGAGCAGCAGCACCGCGCCGATCCCGCTGCGCGAGCGGCGCGTGCGAGGTGCGCGCGGACGGCGGCGATCGACGAAGCCGCTGTTCGCGGGCGCCGTCACAGAAGTCCCCAGCGCGCGCGGTTACCGCGCACGTCCACGTGAGCGAATGGCCCGTGCGACGACGTCGCCCGATACACGCCCACCCCGCCCGTCACGTCCGGATGCCGTCGCTCGACCTGCTCGGCCGCGTCGAGGATGACCTGCGCATCGCGGTAATCGACGCGACCGTCGCGATTCAGATCGTCCATTCGACCATCGCCGTCGTTGTCGACGAACACGTCCGCCGCGTCCCCGTACATGTGGCGGCTCAGCGACGCCCGGCCGCCGGTCTCGCCGCCCGTGGCGTTGTATTGCGGCGTGCGGAAGCCGCTCATCACCGTCATGTGGCGAACCGGATGTCCGCCCTGCTCGAGCTGCTCGATCACGAGCTCCAGCTTGTCCACGAGGTCCTCGCGCAGCACGAGGTACTTGGGCCAGGTGGCCTCTTGATCGTGCGTGAGGAAGTCACGGAGCCGGAAATGCTGCGAGACCGGCGTGTCCATGTTGTCCGGCGTCACCTCGATGAACCCGGTCGGGTTCCCATAGGTGCCACCGAGCGGCCGTCCCTGCTCCGCCGGCCAATACCCGATCCGGTAGCTGCCGATGCGCCCATCGAGCTTCTCGGCGAAGTCGCGGATCGTGATGACGGCAAAGCGTGCGGCGCCCGTGCTGTCCTTCACGTCGTGCACGCCGAGGGCACGGACGGCGGTATCGCTGCCGAAGAGGCGCGCAAAGAACGAGAGACGCTGCGAGGAGCGGGCGACCTGACGCGCCAACAGCTTGCCACTGCGGCCGCGCAGGGAGTCGATGGTGGCCAGCGGATTGATGCTGGCCGACATGATGCTCGCGGCCTCCGCGATCTCCGCGGACCCGTCGGGGCGACGCGCGGCCAGGAGCGAGAGGCCGGATGCAGCCGCACAGAACACGAGGGCGCGGCCAAGGCGGCGGCCGCGGGGGACGAGCTTCGACATGATTGGACTGCCTCCCTGGCAACCAGACGGACGGTGACTGGACGCCAGCGTCGCTCGGCTATGCATGGCCCCCGGGGACTGACGTTGGGGGCGTGTCCATGGAACACGAAATCTCCGCGGGGAGCGGAGCAGGATACGAAAGCTCAGCGCAACTTATCTATCGAGGGGACGAACGGAAGTCGGGAAAGGCAACGAACGTCATATTGGACTGACCGCTCAGCCAGAATTCTGCATCTCGTTGTCAACCGTACAGTTCGGTAGTGGCGAGTCAGTAAATGTAGACCGGCGTTCCGACCTCGACCATGTCGTAGAGCTTCGCGATGTCCTCATTTCGGAGCCGGACGCATCCATGACTGACCGATCGGCCAATCGACTCGGGTTTGTCGGTCCCGTGGAGCGCGTAGCCATCCCCGAGGACGAGGCGATGGGTCCCCAGCACGCCCTTGAACTTGCGCTGGTTGGTGCCGAAAGGCGGGATCAGAAGGTTGCCGCCAGCGACGATTTCACGCCCCTCCCTTCCCTCCCCGACCGGCGTTTCGCGGCCATCCGGATATCGGCGTACGACATCCGCTCCGGAGACCGTTATCTGCGAGCCGTCCCCCGCGGGCACGGACTGGCCACGATTGAGGCGCACGATCCCCAGCCCGCGCTTCCTCGCCTGCTCGACGAAGTGCCAGTCTGGCGGGATCCACGCCGGATCCTGGTCCTTGGCCTGCACGACCAGGCGCCCGCGGGGCGTCTCGAACTTCCACTGAGCACCGGCACTGCCGGTCTCGAGCACCTTCCCGCTCCCCGTGGCGACCTGCGTGGTGAACAACACGCTGTCCCGCAGCTTGTACCAGAGCCGATGATCCTCGATGCTCACGACGATGTACGGCTTCGTCGTGGGGGCCCCAGCGTCGCCCGCGGAGGTCACGGTCGCCAGGCTGTCGTCGACCGCGCCGCTCGTCTTCCGCACTTCGTCGAGAAGCTGGACGTTGTCGTTGAACACGATTCGGCTCACGTCGCGCTCGTGCCGGACGAGCGCGGTGCGCGCAAAGAGCGCCGAGCTCGCTGCCATGCACAGCAGGACGCCTCCCACCAGACTCCATGCGAGCGCGCCGCCACTGCGGAAGAATCTCAAGAGCCCCATTCTATCGGTGAACGGTGAACGGTGAACGGTGAACGGTGACTGAGGAGGACGACTAGTAGAAGTAGACTGGTACACCGGGGCGCAGGTTGGGTGCGATTGCCTTCAGATCTTCGGCACGCACCCGGATGCCGCCGGGCAGCACGTACGCTGAGTCATTGAGCGGACCTACGCTGGGCAGCGTGTAGATCACGGTGCCACCGTCGAGGGTGATCGCGGCCGGGCCGAGCGCTCCGTTGATCGCGGTCGTCTCCGCCGGGATGCCGCGATCCTGATAGACCCAACCTGGCACCTGCCACGCATCGTGCTCGTCGAGCAGTCGCTCGATCGACCGCTTGCCCCGCGGGGCGGCGATATGGAGGGTGTCCGGCGGGGTGCCGACGCGCTTCTCCGGCCCCACGGTGATCGGCATCTCGCGCAGCAGCGCGCCATCCCGCTCGAGGTACATGACGCCACTGTCGAGCGACACGCTGAGGTGAAGCGTGGGGTCCAGCTTCGCCTGCCGCTTGAAGAGCTCCACCATCACCTTGACGCGATTCTGCTCCTGCGAGAGCAGCGCATCGGTGCGGCGCCGCTCCACGTCGGTCATCGACGCGCGCAGCTCGGCGGTCTCGCGCACGTAGCGTCGATACCGCATGAGCAGCCAGACGTCCGCCGCCAGGAACACCAGGATGGCGAGCGTCATCGTTGCGACGAGCGTAGGATAGGCGCGACGGAACTCGCGCCAGCCGATCCGGCGGCGATCGGTGCGCATGCGCGTGGCGTCCTTCCGGCGCCCGGGATCCCAGTCGTCCTGTGGTGGCGGATTCGTCATGTCGTGGTGGAAGTGGTCGGGGCACGCGCGGGCAGATACATTTCCGGCGTCCAAGCTCCCTCCGGCGCGCCCGCGCGCAAGTCCCGCTTCGTCTTCCCTCGTCAATGGCAGCGTCCTCGCGTCCCGCCCCCGTCGTGCTCCTGGTTCTCGATGGCTGGGGCTACCGCGCCGAGAAGGAAGGGAACGCGATCGCGATGGCGAAGGTGCCGACGTGGGACCGCTTGTGGGCCAGAGCGCCACGGACGCTGCTCGAAGCCTCCGGGGAAGCAGTCGGCCTGCCCTGCGGCCAGATCGGCAACAGCGAGGTGGGACATCTCAATCTCGGCGCCGGCCGCGTGGTGAAGCAGGACCTCGTGCGCATCTCGCAGGCGATCGCGGACGGCAGCTTCTTCAGGAATCCGGTCTTCGTCGACGCATGCCGGCAGGTGAAGAAGAATGGCGGGACGCTGCACCTGGTCGGCCTGATCGGCACGGGGGGCGTGCACGCCATCGACACGCACCTTCTCGCCCTGCTCGACCTCGCTGAACGTGAAGGCGTCCCACGCGTTGCCATCCAGGTGATGCTCGACGGACGCGACACGATGCCGCGGTCGGGGCTGGGGTATCTCCAGCAGTTGGTCGATGCAGCCAGGGGACGCGCCGTGATCGGCAGCGTCGGCGGTCGCTACTACGGCATGGATCGCGACCATCGCTGGGAGCGCACCGCACAATGGCATCGCGCCGCAGTCCTCGGCGCCCCGCCCTCCGCCACGGATCCGCTCGCGGTCGTACGCTCGGGCTACGAGCGCGGCGAGACCGACGAATTCGTCGTGCCGACGTCGATCGTCGATTCTGCCGGCGAGCCGGTGGCGCCGATGCGCGACGGCGACGCGGTGATCTGCTTCAACTACCGATCCGATCGCATGCGGCAGATCGTGCGTGCCCTGGCCCAGCCTGACTTCTCGGGCTTCGCCGCGGAGCGTCGGCCGACGGTGAGCGTGGCCACGATGACGCTCTACGACCAGGCCTTCGCCGACTGGGGGGTGAAGGTGGCGTTCGCGCCGCAGTCGATGGCCCGCATCGTCGGGGAGGTGGTATCGTCCGCCGGTCTGACGAATCTGCGCACGGCGGAAACCGAGAAGTACGCCCATGTGACATACTTCTTCAATGGCGGGATCGAGACGCCCTTCCCTGGAGAGGAGCGGCGGCTCGTGCCGAGCCAGAAGGTGGCGACGTACGATCTGGCGCCGGAGATGAGTGCGCGCGGCATCACCGACGTGCTGTGTGCGGCGATCGCGGCGCGCGAGCACGACTTCGTGCTCTGCAACTACGCGAACGCCGACATGGTCGGGCACACCGGCTCGATTCCGGCGACGCTCAAGGCGGTGGAGACGGTAGACGCCTGCCTGGCGCGCGTGATCGACGCGGCCGCCAGGACCGGCGCTCGACTCCTCGTAACGGCGGACCACGGCAACTGCGAGATGATGATCGATCCGGAGACGGGGGGACCGCACACCGCGCACACCACGAACCCCGTTCCCTTCCTCGTCGTCGACGACGTCGGCGCGCACCAGCTGCGGTCGGGCGGCGCACTCTGCGACGTCGGGCCCACGATCCTCGGACTGCTCGGCCTGGAGCAGCCGGCCGAGATGACGGGACGCGACCTGCGTCTCGCCTGACGACTACTCAACTATCCCGTACTTCCGGAGTGAACGCGTGAAGGCATTTCTGTTCGGCGTGGTGGCACTGCTTGCCGCGCTCCCCGCGGCGGCCCAGGTCGGACACGATCCGGAGCACAGCCCCTACCGGGATCTCGAGCACAAGCAGGAGCTCACCTGGCTCGTTGGCTACATGCGCGCTCGACACGATCCGGCGGGCGTGGAGCCGCGGAGTGCGGCGATGACCGGCGTGCGCTACGAGATCAATCTTGCCGGTCCGCTCGCGCTCAGCGCCGACATCGTGCGCAGCTTCTCGGAGCGGACGAAGCTCGATCCGGCCAAGCCGCTGGCGTCACGAGTCGTCGGGACGGAGTCGACCCCGGTGTACGCGGCGGACGTGGCGCTGGCGCTCGACCTGACGGGACGCAAGAGCTGGAATCATCTCGTCCCGCAGCTGCGAGGCGGGCTTGGCGTCATGCACAGTCGCGCGCAGGACGATTCGTCGGGGCTCTCCTTCGGCACCCCCTTTGCATTCAACTTCGGCGGCGGACTGAAGTTCGTGCCGGGTGGGCGACTGCAGCTGCGGGCGGACATCACCGACCGCGTGTTCAAGCTCTCGTACCCCGATCCGTACTATCGGAAGGCCTCGGACAACACGTCGGTGCTCTCCGATCCCACGCCCCGGTCGTTCTACACGCATCACACCGCGCTGACGGTGGGCGTGTCGTACCTCTTCGGGCGCTGAGGGTCGGTCCGCCGGCGACTCACCCTCGACGACGGCGATGACCATGGCGCACGAGCGCGACTACGAGAACATGCACGACATCGACCAGCTCGACGACCGCGAGCTGCGCGACCTGGTGCGCGAGCAGCTCACGGCGCACACCGCGCTCGACATCGACGACATCACCGTGTCCGCCGCGCAGGGCAGCGTGACGCTCACCGGTCGCGTCGGCACCGAAGGGGAGAAGCGCGTGGCCGAGCATGTGCTGACCGACGTGCTGGGCATCACGAACTTCAGCAACGATCTCGTGATCGATCCGATCCGGCGCGCCGAGAGCCCGGTGGACATCGACGAGCATCTGGCCGACGAGGAGCGTCGCTCCGGCACCCTCCTTGGCGACGTCGCGGTGCCGTTGAGCGACGAGGCCAATCATCTCGCCGACTCGGTGCAGGAGGATCTGGAAGGGACAGCGGACATGCAGCAGGTGATGGAGGACGGGATGACCTGGAACCCACCCGATTCACCGACCCCCGAAGGGCTGAGCGGCAGCGATGCGCGCCCGGAGGACATGGGGGGGCAGCACTGAGCGCGTCGCGCTCAGGATGCCGGGACGACAGGATGACGGAATGACGGGAGGGGCACACCGGGCGCGATCGGTGTGCCTTTGTCGTTCCCGTCCTCCCGTCCTCCCGTCCCCCCCTCTAACCTTGTTCGCATGCCCACCTACCTCACGCGTCGCGTGACCTTCGCGGCGGCACACCGGTATCGGGTCGCCGCATGGAGCGACGAGAAGAACGCGGCGGCGTTCGGCCTCTGCGCGCGGCCCAACTTCCATGGCCACAGCTACGTTTGCGACGTGACGGTCACCGGGTCGGTCGATCCGGTCACCGGCTTCGTCGCCGATCTCGGCGTACTGGACGCGGTGCTGCATCGCGAAGTCCGCGAGCGGCTCGATCACGCCAACATCAACCTCGATCTGCCGGAGTTCGCCGACGGGAGGCTGATGCCGACCGGGGAAAATCTCGCGCGCTTCATCGCGGAGCGGGTGCAGGCGGGACTTGGCGGCGCGGCACGAGTCACGCGGGTCACCGTGGCGGAGGATTCCACGCTGAGCGCGACGTACGAACCCGGCTGAGGCCGGCGTGACCTTCACCGCGCTCGGTCGTGCTACTGGCGACGCGAGGCGGTGTGGGCACCGGGCCCACACGGCGCGCGCCGCATTGGAGGAGCCGTGCCCACCGCCTCGCCGTCGCGCCCCACTACCGTCCGCTCCACGCTCGCCGAGCAGTTCGCGCCCGTGCTCCACGTCCACGCCGACCTGCTGGCCGATTGCGCGCCGGCGATCGACGTCGAGGAAGCACAGCGACGCATCCGGAACGGACAGGTGGGATACGACGCGCTGCGCGTGCTGCAGTCCTGCGGCGACCTGCGTCCCCGCTTCGTGCGTGTGCTCGACGCCTTCGAGGTCTCGGGCTTCGTGTCGAACGACGATCGCCGTGCACTGCTCGATGGGGAGCTGGATGTCGACGACCTGGTGAGCGGATGGTTCACCGGCGACCGTACGCCGCGCGATCCGCGCCGGCGCGTCGCGCGGCAGGCGGCCATCGTCGTCGGCAATGCGCTGCTCCGCGCCGCGAGCGCACGCGTCGGATCCGCCACCGTCTGGAAGGCGTGGACGCGTGTCGTGTGCCCCTGCTGCGGCGGCTCGCCGGACATCGCGCTGGTGGAGCAGGGCGCGCCACGGCTGCTCGTCTGCGCACGGTGCGACGTCCAGTGGCGCGCACATCGCGACGGGTGCCTCGGGTGCGACACCGACGATTCGCCGGCGATCGCGCGCATCGGCAATCCCGAGCTCGACTACGACCTGGTGATGTGCAACGCCTGCGGGCGCTTCATCAAGGAACGTCCGCGCCGCGGCGTGGAATCGTTCATCGTGGAGCGCGCGCTCACGACCGAGCTCGATCTGGCGGCCGAGCAGCGGGGGCTGCGTATCTGAAGGTGAACGACGTCGAGCGGTCGTGCGTCGGCGTCCTCCTCGCGGGGGGCGCCGCGCGTCGTTTCGGGGGGCAGCCCAAGGGACTCGCGCGGCTGGACGGTGTCCGCATCGCCGACCGCGTGCTCACCGCGCTACGGCGCGCATCTACCGCGCAGCTCGTGATCGCCAACGATCCCGCGGCGGCACAGTGGTTTCCCGGCGAGCGCGTCATCGCCGACGAGACGCCCGGCCTGGGCCCGCTTGGTGGATTGACGACGGCGCTTCAGGCGGCCGAGGGATCATCGGTCCTGGTCGTCGCGTGGGACATGCCGTTCGTGACCGCGGAACTGCTATGTGAGCTGCGCCGACGGGGGGAAAGCGGTGCACACGCCGTGGTGCCAGTGCACGGTGCGGAAGGTTGGGCCGAGCCGCTCTGTGCATGGTACGCGCCCAGCGCGTTGCCCACCTGCCGTGCGCTGCTCGAGGCCGGGGCGCGCCGCGCCGGGGCCCTGTTGGACGCCCTGTTGCCCGCCGCCGACACGGTCGGCGACGAGGAGCTCGAGCGGTTCGGCGATCCGGCGCGGCTGTTCATCAGCGTGGACACGCCTGACGCGCTGGCAGCGCTGGGCGGAACGCTCGGTTCTCCCGACTGACGCTCGACCACGGGGTGCACCGTCACCATCTTTCGTCCCTTCGTGCGCGCGTCCGCGCGACTGTGGCCCGCTTCGATGGAATCCATGCCCCGCCTCCTCCAGCTCTCGCGTCTCGCGCTCCTCGCGTCGCTCTCGGCGTGCGCGTCGATGTCGCCGTCCGTCACCGCGGCTCCGGCGGCATCTGCCGACGTCCGGATGGCGCTGCGGCAGTTCGTCGACTCGCTCGTGGGCGCGCCGGAGTTTCGCAGCATGCATTGGGGTGTGCTGATCGTCGATCCCGGGCGCGGCGAGACGCTCTACTCCCGCAACGCCGACAAGCTGTTCATGCCGGCGTCCAACATGAAGCTGCTCACCGGCACGACGGCGTTGACGCAGCTCGGCCCGGATTACCGCTGGCCGACCACAGTGTGGGCGCGCGGGCCGGTACGGGATGGAGTGCTGGAGGGAGATCTCGTCGTGAAGGGTCAGGGCGACCCGTCCATCAGCGCGCACATGCACGCCGGCGATGCGCTCGCCCCGCTGCGGGCACTCGGCGATTCGCTCCGCGCGCGCGGCATCACGCGCATCCGCGGCCGTATCGTGGCAGCCCCATCGCCGTTCACCGATTCGCCGCTGGGGTACGGGTGGGCGTACGACGACCTGGACGAATCGTATTCGGCGGGCGTGGATGCGCTGTACTTCAATGAGGGGTTCAGCGAGATCGTCGTCTACGGCGGTGCGGCCGTGAACGATCCGGTGCGCGTCGTGACGCGTCCCGCCTCGACGTATCCGGCGGTGATCGTGCGTGCGCGGACGGTCGCGCGACTGATGGCGGGCAAGACCGAGGCGGATTCTGCCACTCCGCAGACGATGATCACCGTGGGGCAGGATTCGTCCCGTCAGGGCGTGGTCGTATCGGGCACGATCGTCAACGGCGACAGTGTCGTGCGCGAGATCGCCTTCCGCGATCAACCCGCGGCATTCGTCGCAGCGATGCGCGAGGCGTTCCGCGCCCAGGGCATCGCGATCGACGAAGCCGCGACCGACACGACGGCGAAGCTCGACTCGCTCGCGGGCATGTGGTCGCCGACGCTTCGCGAGATCCTCCCCTTCTTCGAGAAGCCCTCGCAGAACCAGATCGGCGAGCTGCTGTTCAAGACGCTCGCGCTGACGAAGACCGGCGTCGGCACGGCCGACAGCGCCCAGCAGGTGGTGACCCGGCAACTTCTCGCGTGGGGCGCGCAGCCGGACGGCTTCGCCGTGCGCGACGGCAGCGGCCTGTCTCGGCACGACTACGTCTCCCCACGCACGCTCGTCACCGTGCTCGACGCGATCCATCGCTCGCCGGACTTCAAGATCTTCTACGACGCCCTGCCGATCGCCGGCGTGGACGGCACGATTCGCAATCGGATGAAGGGCACGCCGGCGGAGGGCAACGTGCACGCGAAGACGGGCACGCTGGACAAGGCGCGCTCGCTGTCCGGCTACGTGACGACGGCCGACGGCCACATGCTGCTGTTCAGTGCCCTCGCGAACAACTACACCGTGCCGACGCGTCGCGTGGATCAGGTCACCGACGCGCTGGGTGCACGCCTCGCCTCGATTCGACTGGACCGATAGTGACCGTCACCCGGCTCGCCGTTCACGAGGCGAGCAGTCACATGCTCGCGGGCGTCAGCGCACTGGGAAGTGAGACGGTGCCGCTGGCGAAGGCGCTCGGTCGTGTGCTCGCGCGCGACGTCGTGTCGCCCGTGTCGCTGCCGCCGTGGGACAATGCGAGCATGGATGGCTTCGCGGTCCGCGCGAACGACGTGGTTGGCGCGTCGGTGAACAGTCCGAGGCAGCTGCGCGTCGTGGACACGATCGCCGCCGGCAGCCGAGGCACACGCGTGGTGGGACCGGGAGAGGCGGCGCGCATCATGACTGGTGCGCCGGTGCCGGAAGGTGCGGACACCGTCATCCGCGTGGAGGACACGTCGTCCGATGCGACGCCGGGAGCGGTGAGCATTCGCGACGATCGCGACGCAGGCCGCAACGTGCGCGCGCGCGGCGAGGACGTGCGTGCCGATTCCGTGGTGCTCACAGCCGGCACTCCCCTCGCGCCCGCGCACATCGGCGTGCTGGCGTCGGTGGGATGTGCGTCGCCCCTCGTGCACACGCGGCCGCGCGTGGCCATTCTCGCCACCGGCGACGAGCTCGTTCCCGTGGAGCACTTCGACGCGGTGCGCGCCGGCGAGCGCATCGTCTCGTCCAACAGCTACTCCCTCGAGGCCGCGGTGCTCGCGGCGGGGGGCGAGCCGGTTCCCCTGGGCATCGCGCCGGACGATCCCGCCGGTCTCGCCCGCTGCCTTCGCGGCGCCGAGGGGTGCGACATGGTGTTGACGTCGGGAGGCGTGTCGGTGGGCGACTTCGACTACACGCGCGAGGTCGTCGGCGCGCTTGGCGGCGAGCTGTCGCTCTGGCGAGTGAAGATGCGACCTGGCGCGCCCCTCGGCTTCGGACGGCTCTTCGGCGTGCCCTGGCTTGGCCTGCCGGGGAATCCCGTCTCGGCGCTCGTGACGTTCGAGCTGTTCGCGCGGCCACTGCTGCGCATGCTCGGGGGCCACCGTCGTCCGCACCGTCGGACGATTCGGGTCGTGCTGCAGGAGGACGTGCAGCTGGCCGCGCCGCTCACGCACTACCTGCGCGCCGTGCTGAACGATGGAGCCGGAGGCGAGACGTTCGCGTCGCTCACGGGGCCGCAAAGTTCGGGCATGCTCACGTCGATGGCGGCCGCCGACGCGCTGGTCGTGATC
>DASSIC010000138.1:0-7854 GCA_035692325.1 Gemmatimonadaceae bacterium
CCGGGAGCTTCGCCGTCTCGGCGGTGTTGTCGTCGTAGGTGATGCGCAGCTCGGCGGGCATGATCATCGTGCCGCGATTGACGACGTACGTGCTCGCGCGACCCGTCGTATCGGTGACGACCGGTTCGATCGCCTGGTCCAGGCGCGCCGTGGTGTAGACCCAGTCGCGCCAGAACCAGTCGAGCTCCATGCCGCTCGCGTCGCGCATGAGACGGAAGAAGTCCGCCGGCGTGGGATGCTTGAACGCCCAGGTACGGATGTAGTCGCGGAAGGCGGCGTCGAAGCGGTCAGGGCCGAGCACTTCATTGCGCAGCAGGTGCAGCATGAGGGCGGGCTTCTGGTAGCCCGTCCACATGAGGTCGTGCACCTCGGTGGGATTGGCGATCAGCGGCTGCTCGCCGACGCGCGTGTGCTCACGCGCGAGGTGCAGCGGGTTGGCCTCGATGGTGTCGCCATAGCTGGTGCCGGCGAAGTAGAGCGCCGCGTTGCGGAGATCGATGAAGGTGTTGAACCCCTCGTCCATCCACGGATAGAGCCGCTCGTTGGAGCCGACGATCATCGGGAACCACTCGTGGCCGAACTCGTGCGCGAGCTCCCAGTGCGTCGTCTCGCGCGACGAGCCGTTCGGCACGAAGGTGAGCATCGGATACTCCATCCCACCCACGGGACCTTCGACGGTCGTCGCGTGCGGCCATGGATAGCGATACCACTGCTCGCTGAAGTGCTTGATCGCGCCGCGCGCCATGCGGTGCGCCTCGCCGTTGGCCCACTTGTCGGCGGAGGGGCGATACAGCGTCTGGATGAGAATGCCGTCGTAATTGCTCGCTTCCCACATCCAGTTCGGCGCGGCCGCGAAGGCGACGTCGCGGACGTTGGTGGCGGTGAAGTGCCAGGGGAACGATTGCCCGCTGCCCGCTGCCCGACCGACCGTTGCCTCGGCCCGCGTGATCACCGCAACGGCGGTGTCCGAACGGCGTGCCTGGGCCAGACGCGCGCGCTGCGTGGCCGTCAACACCTGCTCGGGGTTGCGCAGCTCGCCGGTGGCGGCAACGACGTAGCCCGAGGGCACGGTGATCGAGACGTCGTAGTTGCCGTACTCGAGGTAGAACTCCCCCGCGCCGATGTACGGCTCGGTGTTCCATCCCTTCACGTCGTCGTAGACCGCCATGCGCGGGTACCACTGCGCGATCTCGTACAGCGGGCCGTCGCGCCCCATGCGCCCCACCCCCTGATCGGGGATGGTGAAGTGAAAGGCGAAATCCAGATCGACCGAAGCGCCCGGCGCGAGTGGGCGGGCGAGATCGACGCGCATCGTCGTGCCGTACACCGAGTGCTTCATCGGCACACCCGCGATCGTCGCCGACTCGAGCACGAGCCCGTCCGTGTTCGCTCCGCCGCAGGAGAAGTCGAACACGATGTCGGCGAAGGCGAGGGGCGGCTGGTTGAGCGTGCCAGTGATGCTGTTCGCCTTGCAGATGTTCTGCTCGACGTACAGCCACAGATACGGCAGCGCGTGCGGCGAGGCGTTCACGTAGTGGATCGTCTCTCGGCCGCGCAGCAGCCGGCGCGCGGTGTCGAGTGTCGCGGTGATACGATAGTCGGCCCGCTGCTGCCAGTAGCGGGGGCCCGGACGTCCGGCCCCGGTGCGCTGGTCGTTCGGTGCGGGGAGATCGAGCGGGCGGAAGGGCGAGCTGTCCGCGACCGCCGCAGCCGGCGATTGCGCGGCGGCTCGCATTGGGGAGATCGAGCCGAGGGCCATCGCGATGAGCAGCAGCGAAGAACGCATCAATCGTCCACGTCGTCGAAGTCCGTGATGAGCCCGTCCCTGGTGAGGTGAACGAGCAGCGACCGGCGTCCACCGTCGGTCACGAGGGTGTAGTAGGCGATGCGGTCCACCGGCGAGCCGTGGCGGGTGATTCCCCGCGTGCTCACGTCCTGGACACCGAGGAAGGTGATGCTCCTGTATCCGGCGACGGCGGGCCACGGGCCGCCGCGGCCGAAGTCGCGCTGCGCGCCGGCGGTGAGCTCCTTCGCGCTCGTCACCGCTGCGCCACCGGTCGCCATCGCACGCAGCGCGGCGTCGACGCGCGCCGTGAGCGCCGGATCGGGATCGGGCTGCCGCGCGAGCTGGCTGACGAGGGGTCCGACGCGCGGCACGATCCGATCGCGGTCGCCCTGTGTCCAGGTCAGGCCGGTGACGGCGCCGGCGGCGTCACGGTTGAAGGCGATGCGCAGGCTGCGATCGGCCGAGGCGAACCGGTCACCGCCCAGGTAGACGAACTCCTCATTGGGCAGACCGTCGGAGGCCGAGTAGAGACGACCATTCGTGGAGACGAAGGAGATCATGTTGTTCTCCGTCAGCTCGTAACGCCCGGCATAGGACTGGAGGCGTTCGGCCGGCGCGTCGCCCGACGCGACGGGCGGCACGAAGCTCGACGCCGACGGCCATCCATACTTCCTGGCCACGAACGCGATGATGCGGTTGGTCATCCGCGAGTTGTCGTTCGCGTTGATCATGACCACGAGTCCCTGCCCGGTCTCGGCCATCGCGTTGAGCGACGCGTCGAACCCTTCGTCGCGGCCGCCGTGATTGAAGAGGAGCGACCTGCCCGTGCCCTGGAGGAAGAGTCCGAGTCCGTCGCCCTCCTTCTCCTCGGTCAGCATGCGTCGCGTCATGGCGGGCGAGATCACGGCCGAGGAGCGACCGGCATACGACTCCTGCACGGCGATGGCGAAGCGAGCGAGATCGGTGGGCGTCGTCCAGAGGCCGGCGGCGGCCATCTCGGGATACAGGTGCCAGCGTCCCTTGACCGGCCGCGCGTTCGGGTAGTGTCCACTCGCCGTCATCGCCGCGAGCGCGGGGGGGAGGGGCTGCTCGTACGAGCTGTGCGTCATGCCGAGCGGCGCGAGTACCGTCTCGCGCATGAAGTCGGGGAACGACTGGCCGGTGACGTCGAGGATCATCTGCTGCATCACCGTGTAGCCGCCGCCGGAGTAGTTCCAGCGTGAGCCCGGCGCCGCTTCCACACGAATGGGCTCGGTGTTGGCGGGAGGTGCGCCGTCGAGCACCTGCACGAGCGTAGGCACGCGTGCGTCCACGGTGTATCCAGGGAAGCCGTGCACGGTGAGTCCCGCCGTGTGCGACAGCAGGCCGCGCAGCGTCACCGGCTTCGCGGCGGTGAGCTCGCTCGCCGGCAGCTTCCACGTCTTGAGCGTGGTGTTGACGTCCGTATCGAGCGAGAGCTTGCCCTGCTCCACCAGATGGAGCGCGCCGAACGCCGCCACCGACTTGCTGATCGAGCCAGCCTGGAAGAGCGTGGTCGTCGTGACGCGCTGCGTGCCGCCCGCCTCCGTGACACCGTAGGCCCGTGCCTCGGCGATCCTGCCGTCCTGGATGATCGCGAGCGACAATCCCGGAATGCGCCGCTGCGCCATCTGTGCCGTGACGAAGGCGTCGAGGTCGTCCGGTTGCGGCGCATTCGGCGCGGCCGTGGCGCAGCCGAGCAGCGCGAGCGAGAGCGGCAGGAACCGTGTGCGGGTGCGCATCATGTCCTCCGGAGCGCCGGGGAAGAGGGGCGAATGTACGGTGCGCGGCGGGCTAGTGCCAAATGGAGTTCACAGGGTGCGTGGTCACGCCTCTTCCCTCTGAGTCCTCTGTGCCCGCTGTGGTTTGTTCATCTCGCTGTTGATCTGGAAAGTTCCAAAGCCCGGTCTGCTTCCTCTCCTTCCTCTGTGATCAGTTCTACTGAAATGCGGCCGACTCGCATCGGCGCGCGAGTTGCACGGCGCCGCACCATGACCGACCGATCGGAAAGCTGGCGCGAGCGACTGGGGAAGATCGCGCGCGAGGTGGGGGGAGAGCTGGAGCGCGCGAGCCGAGAGCTGGGGATCGGCGTTCCCGCGCATCATGAGATCGTCGCCTACCGCGGCTACGCGAGCGATACTCGCATGCTCGTGCACGGGCGCGCGCAGGAGGCGAAGGAGATTCCCGCCGCCACCGCCACCGACTCCGTGTGGCGCAATCTGCTCAGCACCTACAAGCGCGTCGACGCCGATCCGCTGGCGCACGCGCGAGTGCGCATCACGATCGGCAGCGTGGTGCAGGAGCTCGAGGCCGACGACGAAGGGTTCTTCCGCGTCTGGATCGACCTGCCGTCGCCGCTGCCGAACACCGAATCATGGCAGCCGGTGGAGATGCAGCTCGTGTCGCCGCTCAAACCCGACCAGACCGACGTGCGCGCGCTGGGCCACGTGCGCGTTCTGAACGGGAGCGTCGCCTTCGGCGTGATCAGCGATCTGGACGACACGGTGATCCAGTCACGGATCACGAGCTTTCTCCAGGCGGTGCGGACGGTGATGCTCGGCAACGCGCGCACGCGGCTCCCCTTTCCCGGGGTCGCGGCATTCTACCAGGCGCTGGAGAAGGGAGGCGACGGCGCGCGGATCAATCCGATCTTCTACGTGTCGAGCAGTCCGTGGAACATCCATGACATCATCGCCGACTTCATGGACATTCAGCGCATCCCGCGCGGGCCGATCAACCTGCGCGACTGGGACATCGTGCTCTCGGCGCTGACATCGAGCCGGCTCGGCACCTTCAAGGAGCCGGTGATCCGCGAGATCCTCCAGCTCTATCCGTCGCTCTCATTCATCCTCATCGGCGACAACAGCCAGAAGGATCCGGAGATCTACCGGAAGATCCTCGACGAGTTTCCCGGGCGCATCCTCGCGATCTACATTCGCAACGTCGACGCGAACCCAGAACGCTCGGCAAGCGTGCAGGCGCTGGCGAAGGAGGTGCTCGCCGCCGGCTCGACGCTGATCCTCGCCGACGACACGTACGCCGCTGCGCAGCACGCGGTGGAGCAGGGGTGGATCACGAAGGAGTCGCTGCCTTCCATCAAGGAAGAGAAGAAGGCTGATGAAGGCACGACGGGAGTGAAGGCGGACGTCCCTGGCGTGAAGGAAGAGAAGCCGACGCAGACGATCGTCGTGGAGTGACCGTCAGCGCGGCGCCGGCAGGGACTTGTGGTTCTTCTCGATCTTCCGGACGTACTCCAGCGTCTCCGGATAGCGCCAGCGCTCGACCTTGGGCGCGACCTGTTCGATACTGCGCCAGGTCTTGTCGTCCAGCTGCTCGGCGGCCGCGGTGCGCCGGGCGCGGATGATCGTCCCCTCGCCGGCGTTGTAGCCGGCGAACATGAAGCGCCACCGTTCGTCGTCGGGCACGTCGCGCTTGAACAGCGTCCACAGATCGCGGTCGTGCAGGATGCCGGCGGCGATGTTCCACTCGGGGTTGTCGATCGCCCCGAACTGCGGCAGCGCCGACTGGATCTGGCCGTAGGTGGAGGGCATGAGCTGCATGATGCCGCGCGCCCCGACGCGGCTGCGCGCCGTCGGGGTGAGGTCGCTCTCCGCCATCCCCTGCGCCTTGAACAGCCGCCAGTCGGTGCCGACGCCGAAGTAGCGCTTCGTGTACTTCCTGAAGATCGGGTCGTAGCGCTCGGTGGCCTTTCGCTGGGCGCGTGCCTCCGCGGCGTCGTTGAGCGAGCGGCCGGCCGCGCGCAACGCCGACGTCTGGCCCTGTGCAGCCGACGTCGTCGCGACGAGCAGAAGGAGCGCTACACCCGCCCACCGGCGCATCAGCCGAGCGCCTTGCCGATGATGAGGGCGATCGAGATGAAGATCGACGCCATGAAGATCGCCACCGCGATGTTCCCCTTCTGGAGCTCGGCGCGGAAGTCCACCTCGGGGGTGAGCAGGTCGATCACCCGGTACGACAGGTACATCAGCACGACGCCGATGACGGCGTAGACGACGTTGAGCGCGATGACGGAGAGTTGCACCCGGTCCTCGGAGGTAGAGGGGGACAGCTGACAGTACGCCAGGACTGCGCAGCTGTTTCGTCTGCCAGTCGAACAGTCGACTGGCAGACGCACCGGGTTGTAACGGATGACAGTGGGCTAGAAGCCCTCGTCGCGAGTGCCGTCAGGGGGCCCATCCTGCGAGGCATCCTCCGGCCTCGGGCTCGCGGCGCGCAGCTTGTCGCCGTGCACCTTGAGCGAACCGTCCTGGGCCTGCGCCTCGGGATCGGCATTGCGGTCGGTGAGGGCGTCGGACACGGCGTCCTTGGGCTGCTCGCTGCGGAAGTTCGGATCCTTCATATGGTCGCTCCGGGTGAGGGGTGAGGGTGGGCAGTTCAAGTTCGGGGCCCATGCTGACCGGCGCGGATTGAGGCAGCCTCAACGGCCAGTCACCGCAGAGCGCGCGGAGGAAGACCGCTGGGGACGCTACCATCGCCGCGGTCGAAAGGCTTGAACAAACCACAGAGAGCACAGAGGACACAGAGGAAGAGCACAAAAGAGGAAAGCTCAAGTGGAACAGCAAACTCCTTGTTCTTGTAGTTGCAGTTCTCTGTGCCCTCTGTGTCCTCGGTGGTTCGTTCAAAGCAGTTGCAGTTCTCTGTACCCTCTGTGCCCTCTGTGGTTTGTTCCAGGCAGTAGCAGTTCTCTCTGCCTTCTCTGTGGTCTGCCAAACGCAGTCCCAGTTCTGCCATTAACATCGGCTGCCTGCGCCGCATCCTTGGGAGGTTGGCTCCAGAACCCCATCCCAACGTGATGAAAATGCCGAGAGAAGCCGTTCTCCTGCTGGCGCTCGTGCTGTGCGCGCCGAGTGCGCCGGCGCAGGATCCGTATCGGCACTACACCGAGTACGTGCAGCTGCGCTTCGCGCGATCGCAGCCGGTCGTCTCCTATCGGCTGCGGGTCGACTCGGCCGATCTCTCCGGCTATGCGGTGGAGATGCACATCCGCAATGCGCCGGATACGGTGCGGCTGGCGATGGCGGCGCATCCGGAATACGACGATCGCTACTGGCGCTACCTCACCGACCTGCGCGCCGAGTCGCCGCGCGGCACAGCGACCGTCGTTCGAGAGGACAGCGCGCTCTGGCGCATCGTCGCTCCGGGCGGCGAGATGACAGTGCGGTATCGCATCGTGCTGCCGACGCCCGCAGAGTCGCCGCGCGCGGCCTGGCGTCCCTTCCTCTCGCCGACCGGTGCACTGATCGGCGGGCCGCACTCCTTCCTGTACATCCTCGGCGGCACGCTCGTACCGTCACACATCGCACTCGAGCTGCCGACGTCCTGGGCGATTGCGACGGGGCTCGAGCCGACCTCGGATCCGCGCACCTTCTTCGCGCCCACGGTGGATGCGCTCGTCGACGGACCGATCTTCGCCGGACGGTTCCACGACTGGCGGTTCGCGGTGGACGGCGTGCCGCATCGCGTCGTCTACTGGGCCGCCCCCGGCGCAGCGCCCTTCGACACGCTCGCCTTCGTGCGCGGCGTCGAGGGAATCACGCGGCAGGCGGTCGCGCTGTTCGGGCGTCCACCCTACCGCGACTACACCTTCGTGCTCCAGGACAGCGCATACGGCGCGCTCGAGCATCGGAACTCGCTCACCCTCGGCGCGCCGAGCGCATCGATGGGGCCGCACCCCGAATGGACCTTCGGCGAGCTGGCGCACGAGTTCACGCACACGTGGAACCTGATGCGCATCCGTCCCGAGGAGTACGGCGACGTCGACTACCGCACGCAGAAGCCGGTGGCGGGGCTCTGGTTCAGCGAAGGGCTCACGATGCGCTACGCCGATCTCTTCCTGCGCCGTGCCGGACTGCCCGTGCAGGACTCCACGCTGCTCTCGCATGTCGCGGGGCTCGTCGGCCGATACCTCGGCAGCCCGGGCAATGCGCGCTTCTCGGCCGAACAGCTCAGTCGCGTCGCCTACAACGCCGAGCCGGGCTCGCTCGGCGACTACAGCGCGAGCGTTCACCTGGTGGGTGAACTGCTCGGCA
>DASSIC010000139.1:0-3761 GCA_035692325.1 Gemmatimonadaceae bacterium
GAGCATGGTGCTCCACGGGGCGCTCATTGCGGCGGCCATCATGGGCACCGCCAAGGTGGTGCTGCCGCCGCGTGAGAAGGTGGAAGAGCACCCCGTCCTCTACGTCGCGTCTCCGCCGCCCAAGCCGATCGAGGCACCGCCCACGCCGCTCCCCGAAGTGAAGACGCCGCCGAAGGCGAAGGTACAGGAGAAGGTGTTCAAGGCGCCGCCGACGGCGGCCGCTCCGAAGCGCGTGCAGACGCCGCAGCCTCGTCCCGTGGAGCCGCAGCCCAAGGTGCCGTCGACGCCGGCGCTCGTCGCGCCCACCAAGATCGCGGTCTCATTGCCCCCGGTGGATCTCAAGGCGGCGCCGACGATCGGCGACGTCGTGGCGCCTCCCGCACCCGAGCCGATCAAGGCGGCGGGCATCTCGCGCGAAGGCTCCGTGAAATCCGGCGGCGACGCCGAGGGAAGCAGCGGCGGGAGCAAGGGCGGGTTGGGCAGCGGCAGCTCGGGGCGCGCCTACGAGGAGAACCAGGTCGAGCGGGCCGTGCAAGTGACGCGCGCCGCGCAGCCGCGGTATCCGGACGCGCTCAAGAGCGTGGGCGTCGAGGGCGTCGTCTCGATGCGCTTCATCGTCGGCGCGGACGGCCGCGTGGAACCGGGCTCGATCAACGTGATCGACTCGCCGCACAAGCTCTTCTCCGACGCGGTCCGCACCGCGCTGCTGAACACGCGCTATCGGCCGGCCGAAGCCGGCGGTCACTCCGTGCGCCAGCTCGTGGAGCAGAGCTTCACCTTCCGCCTCGAGAAGTAGGGACCGTGAGGACGTGGGACGTCCCACGTCTCACGTCTAGCCGGCCATCGCGGTCCCCCGTATGATGGGTGTCCCCTCCACGAGGAGCACCCATGACGACGCGTGCACTGCTCTCGGTCCTCCTCGCCGGCGCGATGCTGTCCGCCTGCGAGCGCACCACTACCGCACCGCTCACCGCGCCCGACCGACCGTCGCGGATCACGAACGGCACGGTGGACGGCAATGGTCATCCGGCAGTCGTGCTCATCATCATGGACGTCGCCGGGAGTCCGGCCTTCCGGTGCTCCGGCACGCTCATCGCCCCCAAGCTCGTGCTCACGGCCGGGCACTGTGCCGGCGAGCCAGGTGAGTTCAGCGGCATGCGCGTCTTCACCGAGTCGGATGTCGAGAACGGGAACAACAACTACCCCTTCGCCGGCCCGAACACGATCGAAGCGAAGGCGTGGCACTCGCATCCGCAGTTCACCGAAGCGCTGTTCTTCCTGCACGACGTCGGCGTCGTCGAGCTGACGAAGGCGTTCAACCTCCCCGCCAGCGCCTACGGCCGGCTGCCCGCGCTGAACTCGCTCGACGCGCTGTCGCCGAGCAGCAGCACGATCTTCACCGCCGTCGGCTACGGATTGCAGCTGATCAACCCGGTGAAGATCGAAGCCGAGAAGATCCGCATGTATGCGTCGCCGCATCTGGTGCAGATCAACACCGGCTTCACGGGGATCGGCTCGCTGCTGCTCTCGAACAACGCTTCCACTGGCGGCACCTGCTTCGGCGACTCCGGCGGCCCGAACTTCGTCGGCACGAGCAACGTGGTCGGCGGCGTGACGTCGTTCGGCCTCAATGGCAGCTGCGGCGGCACCGGCGGTGTGTTCCGGATGGATCGCGCCGACGTGCTCTCGTTCGTCTCGCAGTACCTGAAGTAGGACGCACGAGCCGTCACGACGACGGATGCGCGATGCCGACCGAGCCGGCCTTTCGGTGGTCTCCCGCGCGACCGAGCGCACTGGTGGTCGCCTGCTCCGACGGTCGGCTGCAGGAGGCCACCGATGCGTTTCTCGACCGTGAGTTCCGGATCACGCGGTACGATCGCTTCTACGTGCCCGGTGGAGGTGGCGCGCTCGCGTCGAGCGGTACGGACGAAGTGCGCGCTCGGAGCATGTGCGCCGAGTGTCGCTACCTCGTCGAGCTGCATGCGGTGAAGCGGGTGATCCTGCTCTTTCACGGCCCGTCGGCGTCGGGGCGCATCGAAGCGGCGTGTGCGGACTATCGACGCAAGCTGCCGTGGGCGCCGCTCGCCGAGCTTCGGGCGCGCCAGGAGCTCGACGCGGTCGAGCTGCTTGGCAGACGTCGCGAGTGGGCCGCCGATGCGGCGGTGCTGCTGTACCGCTGCGAGGTGGATGCCGCGGGCGCGACGACTTTCATCAACCTCGATCCCGATTCAGCGCTCGGCTCCGAGGGCACGGCGCACCTGCGGAACCGGCGGATGACGTAGCGCGTCCGCGCTAGCAGAGCTCGAGGATCAGCGAGAGCGGCTTCCTCGTCTGCGGGTGGATCGGCTCCTCGATCCGGTCCACCACCAGCCGCGCCTCGCGCGCCGCCGCGAGCCACGAGCCGGTGGTGCGGAAGTACCAGGGCATGGGCGACGGAAAGGCCCGCTCGAACGCCCCCCACGTCTCCGTGCGCCAGCCGTCCTCGTAGGGCCCATCCCCAACGGCGGCCCACGGATGCACCGTCTGCACGAGGATCACCCCCGTCGCCGGCAGTCGCCGCGACAGCGCGGAGAGCAGCGGGGTGACGCGATCGTCCAGCAGTGCGAAGTTGCAGACGACGAGGTCGAATGGGCCGCCGAGCACGGTCGCATCGGACTCGAGCTGCTCGTACGACACGCACGAATATTCGGCACCCCCGCCAACCGCGCGCGCGGCGTCGATCAGCGGCGCGCTCGCATCGATCCCCGTCGCATGGGCGCCGAGCCGCACGAGCGCGCGGGTGAGCCAACCTTCCCCACAGCCGACGTCGAGCGCACGCACGTCGCGCCGCCCGTCGATCACCCGCTCGCACGCCGCGACGATGGCGGCGTCAGTGACGAGCCGGCGGCTCGGGATCGCCTGCTCCCGAACCGCCGTCGTCCATGCTGCGGCGTTGGTCGTCCAGCTCCGCTCGAGCGCGGCGCGCTGGGCTGATGATGTCTTGTCGGTCACGATCTCAGTTCAGGTGCAGTTACCACGGAGGACGCAGAGCACTGCAACAGCCGCGGGAACGCAGATTCCACAGATGACGCAGATGAAAGATTCAACGAAGGAGAATTCTGCGAAATCTGTGAAATCTGCGTTCAGAAAAGCGGTGAACCAAACCGCAGAGAGTACAGAGAACAAACATAGGAACGCAGATTCCGCAGATTACACAGATGAAAGGAAGCTCGAACGAAATCTGCGAAATCCGTGAAATCTGCGTTCAGAAGAGCAGCAACTCGCCGCCTAGAGCTCCCGCAGCCAGATGTTGCGGAAGCTGATCGGCGGACTGGGGTCGCCGTGCGCCTGGAGGCGGATCGGCAGCGGGCCGTGTGCCTTGTACTCGGGGGTGCCGATGTACTTGGTGTCCCCCTTGAGCTGCACGTGATTCTCCACCAGCACGCCGTTGTGCAGCGCGGTGAGATACGCCGGCGACTTGAGCGAGCCGTCGGCGTTGAAGGTCGGCGCCGTCCAGATCACGTCGTACACCTGCCACTCGCCCGGCTTGCGCATCGCGTTGGCCAGCGGGATGTACTGCTTGTAGACGCTCCCCGCCTGGCCGTTCACGTACGTCTTGTTGTCGTAGGAGTCGAGGATCTGCAGCTCGTAGCCGCCGTCCGGCATGGCGCCGACGTACAGGCCGCTGTTGCCGCGCGCCTGCCCCGAGCCCGTCACGCCGACCGGGACGCGCCACTCGAGATGAATCTGGTAGTTGGTGAACTTCCGCTTCGTCTGGATGT
>DASSIC010000140.1:0-2562 GCA_035692325.1 Gemmatimonadaceae bacterium
GCAGTTGGTGTTTTCCCGAGTGTTTAACGAGGTGCCCGAGGACCTCGGCACGCGCCCACAGCTTCACCAGTCCCGTCGAAGCCAGTCGCCCCCTTACGTCATGCAAGCTAGCGGATTCGGCGCCCGAGTCAAGCGAACCCATCCCTTGAGCACCACCTTATCCGTGATGCGCTAAGTCGCGGCCGTGCCTCTCGTTGCGGGCTTCGCCCTCACGCGGTTTCTCCCCTCGTGCTTGGCGATGTACAGCGCCTTGTCCGCCGACGGGAAAAGCTGCTCCTTCACCTTCACCGTCTCAGGATACGTCGCCACGCCGAACGACGCCGTGACCGCGATCTCGGCCCCCGCATGTCGAATGACGGTGGCCTCGAGCCTCGCACGCAGCCGCTCGGCGACCTCGACCGCACTGGCTGTGTCGGTCTGCGACATCAGGATTGCCATCTCCTCGCCGCCATAGCGGGCGCAGACGTCGACCGCTCGCACCGCCTCCTGAAGGATCCGCGCGACGTGCTTGAGCACGGCGTCCCCCGCCTCGTGCCCCCAGCTGTCGTTCACCTTCTTGAAGTGGTCGACGTCCAGCACCACGAGCGACAGCGGCTGGTTCCGGCGGTCGGCCTCGGCAAGGGTCCGCTGCAGCTGCTCGCCGAAGTGCATCCGGTTGTACAGGCCCGTGAGCGCGTCCGTTCTGGCCTTCCGGTCCACCTCCTCGTACGACCAGGCCAGCTCCAGCGAGCTCGCCACGACGGCGCCGAGCACCTGGAGGGGGCGAGTCTCTTCGAGGGTCAGGCCGGCCGGCGCCTCGGCCTCGATCACCAGGGCGCCGAGTACCCGGTCGTCCTTCGTGAGCGGCATGATGGCGACCGCGCCCGGGTCGCCGAGCCTTCTCGGTCCGCCGTAGAGCGCCTCGCCCGTCGCCACGCCACGCGCGTCGTCGAGCACCTGTGCTACCGCGTTGCGGCACACGTCGGCCACGAGGGTGCGCGGACCGAGCGGGATCGGGACGAAGACGCCGTCCTTCGTCGGGAGACCGGTGCCCGCGGTCGCATAGTGGATTTCGCCGCGGTCCTCTTCGCTGTACCAGCGTACGAGCGCCGTCCCCCGGGCCCCCGACACGTCCAGCGCCGTCTCGCACAACGAGCGCGCCAGCCCCTCACCGCTCTGGTCGCCCTGGAGCCGCTGCACGGCGTCCAGCAGCGCCTGCCCCTGGCGCATGTGGCGCCCGTATTGGAGCCGGACGTTGACGAGGTCGTGGAAGGCCGCAAGCTGCGCCGCCATGCGCGGCATCCACGCCTTGAGCGATGCGCGATCGAGAGCGAGTCCCTCTCGTCGGGTGAGCGTGAGCACGCCGAGAAAGGAATCCCCGTGATTCACGCAGCTGGCGCCCACCTCCACCACGTCGTTCTCGCCAGCGGTCTGGACGACGCCCATCTCCGCGGTCCAGACGACGTGGGGACTCCATCGCGCGACGTCGAAGTGCGACGGGCCCGACCCCTCGGATGACCAGCTCTCCGGATCGAACCCTTCCCGCTCCTCGCTCCAGCGCCAGAACACCGCCTCTTCCGCCCCAGCCACGTCACGGAAGTCGGCGAGGAGGAGCTTCCGAAGACCGCGATAGTAGCCGTCCTCGTCCGCGTCGAACTTGCGTCGCTCGTCGCGCCGCAGCGCCGATGCGCCGACGGCGCGCTGGTCCTCGGCGTCATCGATCAGCGGGGCGCCCAGGAGCTCCAGCCGCCGGTGGGCCGCCGCAAGCTCGGCACGAAGCCGACGCCCCTTCTGGAGGGAGAAGGCGGCGGCGACGAGCGACGCCAGGGCTGTGATGGTGGCCGCCTGAAGCAGCATGGGCAGAGTGCAGCGGGATCGGGTGCCGGCGGTCGGTTCGCCGCGAACGCGGCGACGACGGAAGGGGCGTCGCTAGCCGTGCAGGATGCGCGCAGCCGCCACGGCTGCGCCGAACCCGTTGTCGATGTTGACGACGGTTACTCCAGCCGCGCAACTGTTGAGCATCGTGAGCAGCGGAGCAAGTCCGCTGAACGCGGCGCCGTAGCCAATGCTCGTCGGCACGGCGATCACGGGAACGCGCACCAGCCCACCGACCACCGACGCCAGTGCCCCATCCATGCCGGCGACGACGATGATGACGCCTGCGCCCTCGAGGGTCTCGCGCCGGGAGAGCAGCCGGTGAATCCCCGCCACGCCGACGTCGGTCAGGCGATCGGCGCGGCAGCCCATGGCGTCGGCCGTCACCGCCGCCTCTTCGGCCACGGGGAGGTCGCTCGTACCGGCCGTCACCACGAGCACCGACGACGCGGCGGGCGTGGGTGGGATCGGCGGACGGAGAAACGCGGTGGCGGCGAGCGAGTTGTGCTCGATGCCCGGGATTGCACCGATCAGCGGCTGTACGGCATCGGGCGGCACCCGCGTCACGAGCACCCCGTCGCCGCGCTCGGCGATGCGGCTGGCGATCGCGACGATCTGGTCGGGGGTCTTGCCGCCGCCGTAGACGACCTCGGGAAAGCCCTGCCGCAGCGCGCGATGATGGTCGATCGTGGCGAAGCCGAGCGATTC
>DASSIC010000141.1:0-5569 GCA_035692325.1 Gemmatimonadaceae bacterium
TGCGCCATGAGCACGAACAGGATCGGCGACACGAGGCCGAGCTGTCCACCAAGGAGATCGAGCTCGCGTTTGAGCGCCGAGCCCTTCGGCGTGCCGAGTCCGTGCTGGAGCTGGAAGCGGAAGGAGATCCAGTCGTGCGCCCCGTTCCACTGCAGCACCGGCAGGAACACGAGCGTCGCCAGCACGCAGGCGACGTACGGCCCGGGCTCGCGCAGGCGCGCGCGCAGCGAGGGACGCACGAGCACTGCTGCCGTGATGGTGAGCGGCAGCAGGATCGACGTGTATTTCGAGGCGAACGCGAGTCCGAGTGCGATACCGGCGGCCCTCCACCACATCAGCGAGTCGCGCGAGCGAATGGGTGACTGGACGGCGCGCACCACGCAGTAGAGCCCCACCGCGCTCGCGGCGAGCAGCGGCGAATCGGGGGTGGCCAGCACGAGCCCCGAGGCCACGAGGGGCATGAGCGCCAGCGCGACGGCCGCGCGAACCGCTGCCGCGCCTCCAGCCAGCCGCGACGCGATGCCCACGGCGGCCAGCGACGCCACCCCTCCCGCCAACACTGGAAAGAGACGCACCGCGAGCGGGCTGGCGGAGCCGAACATCGTGCCGGCGCGAATGAGCAGCGCGATCATCGGCGGATGATCGAAGTAGCCGCCGGCGATGCGACGCGACCACTCCCAGTAGTAGGTCTCGTCGGGAAAGAGGGGAAGTCGTGCGGCGAACAGCAGTCGCACGAGCGTGGCGAGCACCGTCACCACGAGTGCGGCCCACCACGCTCGCCGGTTGCCGTACGGCGCGTCGACTCCCGCGCTCGTCACGCGCTGCGCCGCCGCACTCTCAGGCGCGCGAGAAGGAACAGCGCGAGTCCCCAGCCAAGCCAGACGACGCGCTCCTCCATCGAAAGCGTGCGCAGCATCCCCCACGCGACGAGCGGCGCGGTGAATGGCAGCGCGATTCCGGATTCCGTATCGGCCACGTAGCGCTCGACAACCTTGGTGGTGCCGCTGCCACCGCGACGGATCGAGGTTTCGATCGCCCACGCGAGGCGCTCCGGCGTCGCGCCGCGCCAGCCGGGCAGATACATGAGCGTCCAGCCCGACGCCGTGTGTCCCCATCCGTGATGATTGCTGCCGGCCACGAGCGCGAGATTGAGACTGTCGGCGAGCTTGATGAGCTGCATACGCTCGCGACGTCCCTGTCCCAATCCGCGCGGCGCTCCGTCGATCAGCTCGAGCGCGCGCACGCCGGGCGTGCCCGGTCCCTTGGCCGGAATCATCCTGGATGGATCGCCGGGAATGGTCTCGATCAGCACGGGCTCGTTGCCGGGGATCGCGCTCGCCAGGCGCAGCGCATCCTCGTCGATGTCGCGCAGCGTCGCGTTGAAGATGCCGCGGTACATCTTGTCGGCGTCCAGCACGTTCACGTGCTCGCCCTTCCACACGACCTCGATCGCCGGCAGCAGCGACACCCCCTGCCCCGCGAGCACCGGGTTGTTCGACCATCCGTCGCGCGCGCCCTCGAAGGTGCGATGGTCGGAGATGTAGACCGCATCGAAGCCAGCGTCGCGATGCCAGTCGCGTACGTCTTCCGGCGTCCAGTCGGGGCGGCCGTCGTGGGAGAAGCGGGTGTGGGCGTGGAAATCGATCGCCACGATCTCCGGGCCCACCTCGAGCGACGCCATGGGCCGCGGCAGCAGCGCACCGCCGAAGTACACGGCCACGAGCGTCAGCACGGCGAGGCCGATTCGCGCTGCGACTCGCGCCGCGCGGCGGGCCGGCGTCACCGTGGCGGGCAGCACGCGACCGCGCGTCGTCCACCAGATCACCCAGCCAACGACGAGGGTGAGCAGCAGGGAGACATGCTGTCGCACGCTCAGCAGGGTGAGGAGGTCGAGGACATCCGACAGCGGCGCGAGCAGGAGATATCCCGCCGGCCGGCGCAGCGTCGCTTCGGCGACCTGATCCAGGGTGATCGCGTCGCGGATGGGCGGGATCGCGAAGGGCGCGCTGCCGAGCACCAGGAGGGCGAGGATCAGGAGCCCCCACCATGGCTGCAGCGGGCGGAGCCGGCCGAGGGAGGCATCGGCGTAGGAACGGATGGTCCGGGCGCGGGGAGCGGCGTCGCGAGGCACCAGGCTACTCTTGAGTGGAATGAAGTTCGCGCGGGAGACTGCTTTCGCGCCGAAAAACATAGTCGCCCGCCCGGGCCCCCGCATTCCTGTCGACTCGAGCCCCTCGCACGCTGTGGCCAACCATCTCGCCACCGAGACCAGCCCATATCTCCTGCAGCACGCCCACAATCCGGTCGACTGGTGGCCGTGGGGGGACGAGGCGCTGGCGCGCGCGCGAGCCGAACAGCGTCCGATCCTCCTGAGCATCGGCTACGCGGCCTGCCACTGGTGCCATGTGATGGAGCGCGAGTCGTTCGAGGACGACGCGACCGCCGCGCTGATGAACGAGCACTTCATCTGCATCAAGGTGGATCGCGAAGAGCGCCCGGACATCGACGGCATCTACATGCAGGCCACCCAGGCCATGACCGGCCATGGCGGCTGGCCGATGACCGTCTTCCTCACCCCGCAGGGCGAGCCCTTCTACGCCGGCACGTACTTCCCGCCGGAAGATCGTCACGGCATGCCGAGCTTTCAGCGCGTGCTTCAGGGCGTGGCCGACGCGTGGGCGAACCGGCAGGACAGCGTCACCAAGACCACGGCGTCGATGCGCGATCTGTACGCCGCCAGCACGGAACGGACGCGCGCCACCGGCGTGCTCGACGAGGCGCTTCTCTCGCGGGCGCTGTCGTCGCTCGTGCAGCGCTACGAACCGCGCTTCGGCGGGTTCGACAGTGCACCGAAGTTTCCTCCCACCATGACGCTGGACTTCCTGCTGCGGCAGTGGGCGCGCACCGGCGAGGCGAATGCGCTCGAGATGGTGACGCACACCGTGCGTCGGATGATGCGCGGCGGAATCTTCGACCAGGTCGGTGGCGGGTTCTCGCGCTACAGCGTGGACGCGTATTGGCTGGTGCCCCACTTCGAGAAGATGCTGTATGACAACGCGCTCCTCGTGCGGCTCGGCGCCAATCTCTGGCAGGCGACGCGCGACCAGGAGTTCCGCCGCATGACGGAAGAGACCGTGGGCTGGCTGTCACGCGAGATGACGTCGCCGGAGGGGGGATTCTACTCCTCGCTCGACGCCGACAGCGAAGGACACGAAGGACGGTATTACGTGTGGGACGCCGGCGAGCTGGATGCACTGCTCGGTGAGGACGCGGCGCTCGTGAAGGCCTATTGGGGCGTCACCGCCGACGGCAACTTCGAGGGGCGCAACATCCTGTTCGTGCCGCGCGAGCCCGCGGAGGTGGCGGCCGAACACGGAGTCACCGTGTCGGAGCTGCGCACCGCGATCGACCGGGCAACGCGCATCCTCTACGACGCGCGCGAACGCCGCGTGCCGCCGGCGCGCGACGAGAAGATCCTCGCGTCGTGGAATGGTCTGATGCTGCGCGGCCTCGCCGAGGCGGCACGCTCGCTCGGCCAGGGTGAGCTGCGCGCGATGGCCGTGCGGAATGGCGAGTTCCTCTTCCGCGAGCTGGTGCGCGACGATCAGGTGCTGCGCTCGTACAAGGACGGCGTGGCGAAGATCCCCGGCTTTCTCGAGGACTATGCGGCGGTCGGGCTCGGCGCGTACGCGCTCTATCAGCTCACCTTCGACCGGAAGTGGCTCGAGCGCGCGCACCGGCTGGCCGACGCGATCATGGCGCGCTTCTGGGACGACGACGCGCAGGCGTTCTTCGACACCGCCGCCGATGCCGAGCGGCTCGTGACGCGTCCGCGCGACGTGACCGACAACGCGCTGCCGAGCGGCAGCTCGCTCGCCGTGGAGCTGCTCCTGCTGCTGGGCGATCTCTACGCGAATGGCGAATACACGACGCGCGCGACGTACGTGCTGGAAACGCTCGTCGAGCCGATGGCGCGATACCCGACGGCGTTCGGCCATGCGCTGGGCGCGGCGGACATCGCCGTGCGCGGGGCGATCGAGGTAGCGATCGCCGGCGATCCCGGCGACGGCGCATTCGGCTCGCTCGCGCGTCAGGTGGCGAACCGCTATGTGCCGTCGCTCGTGCTGGCGGGGGGCGAAGGGCGTGCCGCCGAGGGGATCCCGCTCCTCGAGGGTCGCGGCGGAGTGGAGCCGGTGGCGTACGTGTGTCGATCGTACGCCTGCGACGTTCCCACCGACGACCCCGAGGTGCTGGGGATGCAGCTGGACGCACTACGACCGGTAAAGGTGAACGGTGAACGGTGAACGGTGATCGGTGAACGGTTACTACGGTTCACGGTTCACGGTCAGTCCGTCCTCACCTCGCCTTGATCTCCGTGTGGGCCGCCACGTACCACTGATTGCCGCTGCGCTGCCACACGGTCATGCTGTTGTAGGTGCCGGACATCGACTGCCCGCCCATGTCGCCATCGACGACGACCTTGGACGTGACGATGACCGTCGAGGGGTCGAGGTTGCGCACCTTGACGTCCGAGATGCGATAGTCCCGGATCGTCATCTTGGAGATGCCGTCGATCTCGTCGTTGAGGCCCAGGATGCCGTTGTCGTACACGGCGACATAGTCCTTCTGGAACACCTTCCGGATCGATTCGACTTCCTTGTTCTTCACGCTCTCCCACACCGCCGTCTCGCGGCTGCGGAACTTCGTGAGCTCGTCTCCCTTCGCCTGCGCATTGGCGGCGGACGGGATGGTCAGGGCGACCATGGCGACGACTGGGAGGCACAACCATGAGGCGCGACGCATCGTGGGGCTCCTGTGAGTGGGATCGCAACGATAGAGCGAGCTGGTTCCGCACGCAAACGGGCCGGGCGGGCGGGCGTGCGGCGAACGGCCGATGCGGCGTGCGGCGACGGGCCGGGTCGCGACGGGCCGGGTGGCGACACGCGGTGATACAGTACCGTAATGATTCGTTACGCCGCCACCCGAGGGATGCCCGCCGAGCACGCTCTAACGCGTTGATCCTGCAGCGCTTGAGCACCATCGCCAATTCGGCACCAGCCCTGCCCTGAAAGTCACCGGATCCTGAGATCCGGGGTCATCCAGCTACCAGGGAGTGCACGCGATGCGGTTGGCCGACAGCCCATCCCCGGTGAATGTTGGGGAGTGGGCGCCTGCCCGTCTCTCCCTTTCGCCTCATCCCCGACGCGTGGCCGATCTCAGAGTTCTCGCGCTGACCGATTCGTTTCATTCGGAGTGGGCTGGCCTGGCGTCCGCGCACGGCTTCTCGCTCGTGCACGCCGCCGAGCCTGCCGCGCTCGAGCCTCGGCGCGGCACCGTTACGCTGATCTCGGCCGCGGGTGACGAAGGGCTGCTGGAAGGCGCACTGCGGCAGATGCCGCACGACGTGCGCTTCGTCGCCGCGATCGGCGCCGCCCCGGATCACCGGCTCGCCGCGGCCGTGGTCCGCGCGGGCGCCGACGACTATTTCGCGCTGCCGGAGGATCTGCCGCAGCTGACGTCGTGGCTGCGCGACGCGGCGGCGCGCCTCAAGGCCGACTCCGATGCGTCG
>DASSIC010000142.1:0-5812 GCA_035692325.1 Gemmatimonadaceae bacterium
GAATGCGCCGAGCAGGTCCTCCGGCGCCGAGTGCGAGTAGCCGTCGAGACGCGACTGCGCGGTGAACTTCACACGGTGCGGCGCGCCCTTCGTGTACCACTGCGTCTCGTTGATCGTCTCCCACGTCCAGCTGCGTCGCGAGTAGTCGGCGCCGCCATTGCCGCCGAAGGTGAGTCCGCTGATCGCGGCGCCACCGTCGGGGAGTGTGGACGACAGGAGCACGGTGCCGCCGGGGAGAGACAGGTATGGCGTCCCGTGATCATTGGAGACGCTCAACCCCATGCGCGTGTCGTTGAGCACGTCGCCGAAGAACTTCGAGTAATCGAGCTGGGTGCCGGCGAAGAGCGAAGTGCGCCGACCGCCGTGCGTCGCGATGCTCGACGGGTTGAACCCCTGCGCCTGGTCGTCGGCGACGTTGCCGAAGACGTTGACGTTCCACGTCGTGAGCGACGGATCGCGGCCGCCGGGCTTGTACGGCGTGTGGTCGAGCCGCGCCGCGAACGACGCCGTCTGCGAGATGGCGTCGGAGGGGATGCTCGCGAGTCCGGTGGGAACGCGCGCTGCGCCGAGCAGCTGCGTGAGCCGCAGCACCGAATCCGGCGCGATGCCGGCGGCGGTGAGTGCTTCGGTGCCGGCCGAGAGCAGCGACGGCGCGTCGGACATGCGTCGCGAGAGCTGGAGCGCACTGTTGTAGTACCACACGTCCTCGACGAGCTCTCCCGATCCGCCGATGCTGCCGTTGAGCGAGGCGAACCGCTGGCCGAGCTGGTCGCCGACGGTGCTCGGCGCCTGGAGCAGGGTTGCGTCGCCGGTGAGATGCGCCGTGCGCGACGAGATGGAGCCGCCGGGGCTGAGCTCGACGGCGGTCTGTCCGCCGCTGAATCCGCCGCGCGACGGATCATAGGTGGAGGTGGTGACGCGCACCTGCGTGCGCGCATCGCGCGGCAGACCCGCGCCACCGAACGCCATGCCGTTCAGCGTCGCGTTGCTCTGGCTCCCATCGAGCCCGAGCACCGAGAGCCCGCCGCCCCGCATGCTCGCGCCGGGGATCGCATTGGCGATCGCCGCGAGATTGCCTTCGTCTCCCGGGGCGACCGAGGCGAACACCCCTTCGCGCTGCTTCTCGGAACTACCTGTACCTGATCCTGAATCGTCGCGATCGGGGCGCGGCTTGCTCGCCGTCACCTTCACCGCGGCGAGCTTCGCGACGTCGGGTGAGAGCTTGAGGTCGATGACGAGCGAGGTGTCGCCCGGCACGCGCGTCAAGCGCTTGCGCACCGCCTTGTAGCCGAGGGCGCTGACGTGGATGAGATAGTCACCCGTGCCGGCGGCGAAGTGAATCGCGAAGCGGCCCGAGGAATCGGTCGTCGCCTGCTGGAAGGTGCGATCGGGGGCCATCGTCGCCGACACCGTGGCACCGACGATGGCGGCGCCGGAGTCGCTCGTGACTCGCCCGCGGATGGTCTCGGGCCTGGTCTGCGCATGCGCGGTGAGCGAATGGCCGAGACAGAGCGCGAGCGGCAGAGCGAGGCGACGAAGCATGCGACGGGAGGACGGTGAGAGGCGATTATCGAGCGCGCCAATGTATCCCGCTCTACAGATCGCAAGCCATGATTAGAGAAACTTCATCAGGCGGCCGTGTCCTCTACCGCTGAAGCCCGTCGCGCCAGCGCTCGAGCTCTGCCACGCGCGCTTCGAGTGAAGTGAGAGGATCCCTCGGCGTCGCGAGCGATGGTGCCGCAGGTGCTCGAACCACGGATACCACTGGCGTCGCCCGCGGGCGACGCGCGCTCGCGGCGCTGGGGCGCGCACCGCGCATGGACAGCCGCACGAAGGTCCGGCCAATTGGGCCGAGCCAGAGGAGCCGGAAGATCCGCTCGCCGGGCGGCATGCGGAATGGGCTCTTCAATAGAAGGACGAGACTGGCACCCAGCAGGGCGAAGCCGGTGAACACCAGCGCGATTCCACCGGGCGGCGACGCGTACTGGTGTTCCGAGATCCGCACGCGCATCGCGAGCGCGAGCCGGATCATCGTCACCGAGGCGACGAGAAGCGCGATGCCCCAGTAGATGGTGAAGGTGCGCCGACGCCGAGTCTCCGGATCCGCGCGGAGCTCGTCGCGCCGCGTGACGCGCTCGTGCATCACGCGCCCCATGCCGTCGATCACGTCGTGCGCCGAAAAGCCGGCCATCGCCAGGCGGCGGCCTTCACTCATCGTCGTCAGCGTGCGCGTGACGAGGATCGCGAGCAGCCCCACGACCGGCAGCATGGTGTCGAGCGCCGACATGTTCGCGTGGAGCTGTGCCTCCACGATCGACCACATGACGACGACGATGATGGCGATCGCGAGCAGCAGGGTGGACAGCTCGCCGGCGAAGAGCCGCACCGGCAGCGGGATCTCGCGCTCCACGAGCTGCGCCGCGTCGATCGCCTCCACGAGCGACTCGGCGGAGGGAAAGCGATCGGCCGGATCCTTCTCGACGCAGCGGTCGATGGCTGCCGCGAGCGCGCCGGGCAGATCGGCACGCAGGCTCTCGATCGGCGTCAGTGGCTCGGTGAGCTGCCGCGCGAGGATCTTCTGGGTGTTCTCGCCGGTGACGGCGACCTGTCCGGTGGCGGCGTAGTATGCGGTGAGGCCGAGCGAATAGATGTCGCTGCGACCATCCACCACGTCGCCCGACGCCTGCTCGGGGCTCATGTACTCCGGCGTACCGACGACTTCACCGACGCGCGTGAGGTTGGTGGCGGAGGGTGCTGCGTGGACCATCGAGCGCGAGATGCCGAAGTCGAGGACGAGGGCGCGTCCGGTCGCGCGCTCGAGCATGACGTTGTCGGGCTTGATGTCGCGGTGCACGACGCCGCGTCCGTGCGCGTAGGCGAGGGCGTGGGCGACGTCCTTCACCATGCGCACGAGCTCGCGCACGGGAAGTGGGCCGCTGCGCGCGACGCGCTCGCTGAGCGTCTCGCCTTCGACGAGCCCCATCGCGTACGCGAGGTGGTCGTCGGACTCCTCCACCGCATATACCGGCACGATGTTCGGATGCGAGAAGCTCGCGGCGGTGCGCGTTTCGCGGAGGAAGCGATCGCGCAGCCCGCTCTGCGACACGAGCTCGGGAAGCAGGACCTTGAGCGCGACGGGGCGGTCGAGCTTGATCTCTCGCGCGAGGTACACGGTGCCCATCCCGCCGCGTCCGAGCTCGCGCTCGAGGAGGTAGCGGTCGCCGAGGGAGCGACGGATGGAGTCGAGCGAGAGGGTGGCGGGGGCGGTCACGCCGCCGAACATACGCCCGTGAAAGCCGTCAGGTAACTGCGTGCGCCGTGTGACGCTTGTCGTGCCGCGCTCGGTCGTCGCCGCACGCGGCACGGCCTGTCGCGGCACGCGGCACGACCCTTCAGCAGATCAGGGGCGCCCGCGTCCCGAGTGCGCGTTCGCCGCGACTGTGGTTCCAGTCGAGCCGCCACCGACCGCCGAGTTGAGCGTGCGCATGGACGAGCCGCTGGAGCCGAGGTGGTTGAGGTACGGGAAGGCGGTGCCGAAGCCGATCGCGAGGCCCCAGTTCGGCGCAGCGCCGCTCACTCCCTTGCTCACCGCGAAGTTCAGCGTCGAGCGGCCGGCGACGTGATACGACAGACCGCTCTCGAGCGACGTCGAGTGGCCGATCGCCGGATCCACGGCGCCGAGATCCGTGCTGAAGCCGCCGCTCACGCCGACGCGATCGTTCAGATCGGTGCCGGCGCTGATGTCCCCCCAACCCGACGATGTGCTGAACGCCGACAGCGAACCGAGTGAATGGCCGGCGCCGAGGTGCATCCACACGCCGCGCATCGGCGCGAGTCCGAGGCCAACGCTGGCGGAGCTGTTCACCCGCCCGGAGCCGAAGCCCGAAGCGCTGTCGCCGAACGGAAGGCTCACGCCCAGTGATCCGGAGAGCGTCGGTTCGTACCGGCCGCCGAAGCCGTGTGAGACCGCGGCCTCGAGCGGAAGATCCTCGAACCCCGCCTGGCTGTATGCGCCGGTCGTGCTGGTGGCCGGCGCGCTCACCCGCGCCATCGTCGGCGTCGCCGAGAGCGACAGCCAGCGCACCGGTACCCAGCGCGCGATCACGCCGAAGGTCTGTTCCGAGAGTCCCGTCTTGTAGCCGAGCGCGCCGGAGGCGAATCCGTACTGCATCCCCGGCCGCCCCTCCTCCGCCTGGTCGTCGGTGAGGGTGTCATCCGGCTCGGCGACCGGACGCGGCGTGGGTTCGGTCGACTGCGCTCGCGCGGGGAGCGCGGCGGCGAGGAGGAGCAGGAACAGGAACGGGCGATGGCGCATGTGACGGCGGGAGAAGGAGTGTCCGGATGCTCCCATCAGGACTGTCGACGAAATGCTGCGGTAACCGCAGCGCGGCGACAGTGATCCGCCTCACCTTGAGCGTCACGAAGCTGAACGAGAGATGACCGTGCGCGCGACGATCAACGGCCTTCATCGCGGATCATCGCGGATCATGCGCGGATATCCGCGGATCCTTTCCGCGTGGTTCCGCGACAGACTTTTGCTGTTGAATGGCCGAGCACTGTCATCCCGCATGAGCGCCGAAGGCGCGAATGTCGGGATCTGGTGTTCCTTACGAGTGACCAGTCACTCAGAAGGGACAGTAGATCCCGACACTCGCTTCGCTCGTGCGCGATGACAGTGCGCTGGAACTCAACTCCATCTCCAATCCCGGATCTCCGGCATGTCATCGCCATGCTCCCGCACGTACGCCGAGTGCCGCCGCCGCATCTCGTGACACCAGGTCGTCAGCGCCTCGCCGTCAGCCGACGACGCCAGCCCAGGCACCCGCGCGACGACGTCGAGCACGAGGTGATAACGATCGAGATCGTTCATCACCGTCATGTCGAACGGCGTCGTCGTCGTGCCCTCCTCCTTGTAGCCGCGCACGTGCAGGTTGTCGTGGCCGGTGCGACGATAGGTGATGCGGTGGATCAGCCACGGATAGCCGTGGAAGGCGAAGATGATCGGCTTGTCGGTCGTGAACAGCGCGTCGAACTTCTCGTCGCTCAGGCCGTGCGGATGTTCGATCTCCGGCTGGAGCGTCATGAGATCCACGACGTTGACGAACCGTACGCGCAGCGTGGGCAGGCGCTCGCGCAGGATCGACGTGGCGGCGAGCGCCTCCATCGTCGGCACGTCGCCCGCGCAAGCGATCACGACGTCGGGACTCTTTCCGCCGTCGGTGCTCGCCCACTCCCAGACGCCGAGCCCCGCCTCGCAGTGTGCGGTGGCGGCGTCGACGTCGAGCCACTGCGGAGAGGGCTGCTTTCCAGCGACGATGACGTTCACGTAGTGCCGGCTGCGCAGGCAGTGGTCCGCGACGCTCAGCAGCGTGTTGGCATCGGGTGGGAGATACACACGCACGACGTCGGCTTTCTTGTTGATGACGTGATCGAGGAAGCCGGGATCCTGGTGGCTGAAGCCGTTGTGGTCCTGCCGCCAGACGTGCGACGTCAGCAGGTAGTTGAGCGACGCGATCGGCTTGCGCCACGGGATGCGCAGCGTGGTGTTCAACCACTTGGCGTGCTGGTTGAACATGGAATCCACGATGTGGATGAACGCCTCGTAGCACGAGAAGAAGCCGGGGCGGCCGGTGAGCAGGTAGCCCTCGAGCCAGCCCTGGCAGAGGTGCTCGCTCAACACCTCCATCACCCGCCCGTCGCGCGACACGTGATCGTCGCTCGCGAGGACCTCGGCGTCCGACATCCGGTCCGTCACCTCGAACACGGCGTCGAGCCGGTTCGAGCTCGTCTCGTCGGGACCGACGAGACGGAA
>DASSIC010000143.1:0-2430 GCA_035692325.1 Gemmatimonadaceae bacterium
GTTGTCCGATACATAGACGAGCCCCCCGCCCTCGACGTTACTCTCGGTGAACCGGTAGGCCAGGGCCCCGCCGGGATGGCGCACCGCCATCGCCGCCACGTCGTACCCGCAGCCCGCGCGACGTTCCTCGGCGAGCTCCTGAAAGTCGATCTGGGCCTGGAGCTCCTCGAAGCTCACCGGGAACACGACGGGCGACATCTGGTCGCGCACGACGCGATCGATGCTCGTCTGGAGCGACCGCGAGCCCCAGATCGTGAAGTGATTGCCCCGGTGGAAGAGGGGCGCGAAGAAGGGAATGCCCTGGATGTGGTCCCAATGGGCATGCGTGAGGAAGATGTCGCCATCCACCCCGTCTCCGTTCGCGCCGGCCATGAGCGCGCGTCCCAGCTCGCGAATGCCGGTGCCGGCGTCGAGGATGATCAGCCAGCCATCCGCCGTCCGCAGCTCGACGCAGGGGGTGTTGCCGCCATAGCGCGCCGTCGCCAGCCCAGGGCTCGGAATGGAGCCACGGGTGCCCCAGAAGCGCAGGGTCAGACTCATCTACGAGCTCGGGCCATGGGACACGTTCCAGTATGCAGTGACGCCGCGCACGCCTGCCAGACGAATCGTCACACGGGCGCCGTGCGTCGCATCACATCCGCACCTGGGAGCGCTTCTCCAGCGCCTCGCGATCGCCGACGGAGATCCGGCGTCGTTCCACCGTGATCAGGCCGGCGTCCTGGAACTCCTTCATCGCACGCGACACCGTCTCGCGGCTCGCGCCGATCATCTGCGCAATGGTCTGATGGGTGAGCGGCTTGTCGATCGCCTCGCTGCCGGCTTCGTCGGCGAGATCCAGCAGCAGCCGCGCGATCCGACCCGGCACGTCCAGCAGCACGAGCCCGCCGATCTTGACGTCCGCCCGACGCAGACGCCGGGACAGCTCGGTCAGCAGCGCCCAGGCGACGGTGGGATTCGCTTCCACGCGACGTCGGAAGTCCTCCCGTCGGAGGATCAGCAGCTGCGAGTCGTCCATCGCGATCACGTGTGCCGAACGAGGCTGGTCGTCGATCAGCGCCAGCTCGCCGAAGTGCGCCCCCGGCTCGAGGACGCCGAGGATGACCTCGCGCCCGTCCTCGCCGATGAGCACGACCTTGACGCGCCCCGCGCGCAGGACGAAGAGCGAGTCGCCGGGGTCGTCCTGGAAGAGGATGACGCTCCCCTTGGGGTAGGCGCGCTCGCGGGTGAGGTCAGCGAACTTCTGGATCTCGTCACGCTGGAGCCCGCTGAACAGCGGCACGGTGGCGAGGAAATCGGCGGTCTGGGAGATCAGTTCTGTCGCCATGGGAACCTGTTCGGGGCTTTATGGCTAACGTTACGCGGCCCCAGGGGCGGTGTCAAACGAGCAACTTATTGTCGGCTTGTCTTTTACGACCTCGGGTCGGTATATTTCGCAGCTGTTTCCGAATCAGTTCTTATCGCCAGGCAGGCTCATAATGAAGACCGACATCCATCCCGAGTACGCCACCGCGGTCGTGAAGTGTGCGTGCGGCAACACCTTCGAGACGCGCTCCACGATTGCCGACATCCATACGGACGTCTGTGCCGAGTGCCACCCGTTCTACACGGGCAAGCAGCGCCTCGTCGATACCGCCGGCCGTGTGGAGCGCTTCCGTCAGAAGTACCAGACGAAGCCGGACGCCGCCAAGGAGAGCTAGCTCCTGAGCCTCCGCGACCTGCTGCGCGACGCACTCGCGCGGGCGGCGGAGGTCGAGCGGCTGCTCTCCAACCCGGACACCTTCGGCGACTCGCAGAAGAGCGCCGAACTGGGTCGGGAGCACCGACGCCTCCAGCCGGTGATCGAGCTGGCGGCCGAACTCGAGAAGTCCGAGAACGAGCTCGCCGAAGCACGCGAGCTCGTTTCCATTGACGACCCCGAGATGGCGGCCGAGGCGACCCGCGAGGTGGGGCGCCTCGAGGCGCGCATCGCCGATCTCGAGGCGCGGCTGAAGCCTGCGCTGCTGCCGCACGATCCACTCGACGACCGCAACGCAATCATCGAGATCCGCGCCGGCACCGGCGGCGACGAGGCCGCGCTGTTCGCCGCCGACCTGTTCCGCATGTACACGCGCTTCATCGAGCGCGCCGGCTGGCGACGGGAGACCATCTCCCACTCCGACGGCACCCTGGGCGGCGTGAAGGAAGCGGTGTTCAAGGTCTCCGGTGACGGCGCCTTCGGCGCGATGCGCTGGGAGTCCGGCGTGCACCGCGTGCAGCGCGTGCCGGCCACGGAGACGCAGGGGCGCATTCATACCTCGGCCGCCACGGTCGCCGTCCTCCCGGAAGCGGAGGAGGTGGACGTGAAGATCGAGGACAAGGACCTTCGCATCGACGTTTTCCGTTCCAGCGGACCGGGTGGCCAGAGCGTGAACACCACCGACTCCGCGGTGC
>DASSIC010000144.1:0-3531 GCA_035692325.1 Gemmatimonadaceae bacterium
AGTCAGCTCGCCGTGGAAGGCGACGCGTCCCTCGACGAGGAAGGCCACGTCGTCGGCCAGCTCGTCGATCTCGCTCATGATGTGCGAGGTGAGAAGCACCGTCGCCCCCGCGGTGCGCTCGGCCGAGATGCGCCGCTTGAGTACCCCCGCGGCGACGGGATCGAGTCCCGCCGTCGGCTCGTCGAGGATGAAGCACGGGGGCGCGAACAGGAAAGCCGCGGCGGCGTTGATCTTCTGACGCGTGCCGCCGGAGAGTACGCGCAGCGGCTTGTCCAGGATGTCGGTGATCGCGAACTGCTCCAGCAGACGCTCGTCGGTCGGCGGAGAATGACGCAGCTCACGCAGCAGCGCCAGCAGATCGCGGCCGGTGAGGTTTTCGGGAAAGCGGGCGAGCTGCGGCATGTAGCCGATGCGTGCGCGGTAGGCGCCGTCGTCGGTCACCGGCTGGCCGTCGAAGGTGAGCGTCCCGGCATCGGGGCGCGTGAGGCCGAGCATCGCCTTGATGAGCGTCGTCTTGCCGGCGCCGTTCGGTCCCACGATGGCGGTCACGCGGCCAGGTGCGAGTCGCAGGTCGATGTCGCGCAGCACTTCGACTGCACCGAACCGCTTGTGGACTCCGGAGGCGCTGATCATGGCAGTCTCCGCATGGCGGGTCGCTCGTCAGCGAGGGTGGCGGGTGTGAGCGCGGGGATCACGCGCTCGGCGGCGTCGAGGAGCTCCACGAAGCCGCTGCGAAGCAGGATGAGCGCCGGCTCGTGCCGCTCCACGATCATCGAGAAGAGCCGCACCGGACGGAAGGGGACGTCGCCGACGCCGTCGCGATTCAGGTCGTAGCCGCGGTAGGCGTCCCAGTAGTTGCCGCGGAGCGTGGTGGACGGCTCGCGGCTGTTGGTGGCGACGTCGAAGCTGTTGGCGACGAAGTTGTTGCGCGTCATCTCGCCGTCCACGGTGCTCGCCTCGAGCCGCACGGCCCAGCCGTTCCCGATGAAGTCGTTGCGGTCGGCGACGAGACGGTTGGCTCCGTCGGCGACGAGACCGGTGGTGTTGCGCGTGAACACGTTGCGCTCGAGACGCGCATCGCTGATCTCCTTAAGCAGCAGCCCGTACGCGGCGGCGCCCCAATTGGACTCGAAGCGATTGTCCGTCATCAGCACGCGGTGGGTGTACATCACCGCCACGCCCGATCCGTTGTGCCGGAACGTGTTGCCGAGGTAGCGGCAGTCGTCGGAGTACATGAAGTGCAGGCCGTAGCGCAGGTTCTGCTCGCTCACGTTGCGCGCGACCTCGGTGTCGTGCACGAACTCGAAGTAGATCCCGTCGCGGAAGCCGACCACCTGGTTGTCGGCGATCACGACGCCGCGCGACGACCAGAGGTGGATGCCGTTGCCCGAGGTCGTCTCGCGCAGACCGGACGCGTGCAGCACGTTGCGCTCGATCCGGCAGCCGGTCACGTTCGCGAGGTAGATCCCGAAGAAGGCGTCGTCCAGCTCGTTGTCGACGATCGTGCAGCCGCGCGCGTCCTTTACCCGCAATGCCGCGCGATCCTCCACGAAGCTCGAGCCCACGTGCGCCAGCCGGAGCCCGCGCACGGTCACGTCGTCGGCCGCGACCGTGAGGATGGCGTGCCGCCCCTCGCCGTCGAGCACGGGACGGCCGACGCCTGCGAGCTCCACTGGGCGGGTGATCACGATCTCCGGCTCGCGGTAGGTGCCCGCCTGCACGACGACCCTTCCCCCCGAGCGCACGAGCCGCAGCGCCGACGCGATGGAGCGCACCGGACCGGCGGGCGAGACCACGACGGTCGCCTGATTCTGTGCCTGCGCCGGCCGCGATGGGCTCGACGCGAGCAGCAGCGCGACGAGCGCAGCGTGGCGCATGCTACGCGCCTGCCCCGACGACGGGCGCGCCCGGCGCCTGTCGCAGCGCGCCGCGCGCCGCCTGTTCGACGATCTGCTGCCAGGTCAGCGCGCGACCGCCGAAGCGCGCCTGCACCGCGGTCGTGTCGGCCGCCGGAGCCACGGCCAGCAGGCCGGCGGCCATCGGGCTGCTCCCCGTCCGCCGCTGCACGAACAGGGCACGCGCGACCGGCAGCAGATGGCCGGGCCGCTCGAAGTCGCTCACGTACGCGAAGCCGCTCGCCCCCGCGTCGGGGGTCGTGGCCACGTAGCTCGCGAGGCACTCGATGGAATCGAACTGGTGCACCTTCCCCGTGCGCGTCACGAACTCCCCGCCGTAGCGCTCGTCGGTGATGCGCATGCGGCAGACGTCGCAGTCGGCGGCGCCGTAGGCGATGGGCACCGGACCGATCGTGCGAGCACACGCGGCACCGCCGAGCACGAGCGCCGCGACGATCGCGACCGCGGCGCGCAGCAGCGAGTCGGTCTTCACCGGCGTCGCCCGCTTCGGCATGTGCAACGGAAGCAGCGCCACGAGGCCGAGCACGAAGGCGACCCCCGCGAGCCATCCACCGACGTCGGGCCATGACGACGCGGTGAAGTTGAGCAGCTGCTTGCTGCCGATCAGGGGCGGCTGGTAGGTCATGCCGGGCACCTTGATCACGGCGTCGGCCGCGAGGTTGTGCCCGTAGTCGTACGACCAGCGATAGAACTCGATCAGGCCCGCCACGCCGGCCACGCCGAACGCCGCCAGCCAGGCGAACAACGGGCCGCGCCGTCCCCATGCCGCCGCCGCCAGGCCACCGACTGCAATCGCGCCGAGCACCCAGGGCATGTAGCGCAGCACGGGAATGGCCTCGGGCACGATCGCCTTCATGCCGATGTAGTGATTCAATCCATTGATGTTCCCGAGATCGCTCGGCGCGATCCCGGTGATCGTATTCACCCGAATGAGCATGCCGAGCCCCTCGGGATACTGCGGCGCGAGGAGATCGATGCGCCATATCGGCTGGGTGTACACGATCAGCAGCAGCACCGCCGCGATCGCGGTGAGCAGTCGGGAGCGAAGGGAGAGTCTCGTCATGGTCGTTGCGGGATGGCAGGTGAGGGCACGGCGGCGCGTGTTGCCGCCGCCGCGCCTCGCGCTGTGCCTACCGTGCGCCGCCTCCGCCTGTCGCGCCGCTCATCTGCGCCTTGGCCTTGGGGCTCACGTTCGCCGTCAGCGGCACCGTCGAGCCGGCCGGCGACACGCGCAGGTAGCCCTGCATCTCCTGGTGCAGCGCCGAGCAGAAGTCGGTGCAGTAGAACGGGTAGACACCCTCGCGGGTCGGCACCCACTTCATCGTCTTCGTCTCGCCCGGATTGAGGATCAGCTCCGAGTTCTGCGCGCCCAGCACGGCGAAGCCATGCAGGATGTCCCAGTCCTGCTCGATGTTCGTCACGTGGAAGTAGACCGTGTCGCCCATCCGGATCCCCTCGATGTTGTCGGGGGCGAAGTGGCTGCGGATCGCGATCATCTTCACGTCCACCCGATTGCCCTTGCGCACGATGCCACCCTCGTTCTCCGCCTTGATCATGTCGGGGTGCGTGCCCTCGGAGAGCTTGTAGAACTTCACCTGCTTGTCCTTGATCAGCG
>DASSIC010000145.1:0-3253 GCA_035692325.1 Gemmatimonadaceae bacterium
ATGCGAGCGGAATGACGGAATGATGGGATGACGGGATGACGGGACGACGGGACCAAGCGCTATCTTGTTTCCCGCCGCCTTCCCGTCCGTCCGTCATCCCAATCTCCCGCCGTCGCCCGCATGTCGCTCCTGCACGCGCTCATCCTTGGCATCGTCGAGGGAATCACGGAGTTCCTCCCGATCTCCTCGACGGCGCATCTGATCCTGGCGAGCCGCATGCTCGCGCTCGACTCCGAGTTCGTGAAGAGCTTCGAGATCATCATCCAGTTCGGCGCGATCCTCTCCGTCGTCGTGCTGTACTGGAAGAAGTTCTGGCACTGGGACGTCCTCAAGAAGCTCGTCGTCGCGGTCATCCCCACCGGCGTGATCGGCCTGACGGTCTACAAGGCGGTCAAGGGCTATCTGCTCGGCAACCTCACCGTCGTCCTTCTCTCGCTGCTCATCGGCGGTATCGCGCTCATCGTGTTCGAGCGCTTCCGCAATGGCAGCGAGGCCGACGTGGACTTCGCCGAGATCACCTACCGGAAAGCCTTCCTCATCGGCCTCTTCCAGGCGATCGCCGTCATTCCGGGCGTGTCGCGTTCGGCGGCGACGATCGTCGGCGGTTCGCTCATCGGCGTCTCCAAGCGGACGATCGTCGAGTTTTCCTTCATGCTGGCCGTGCCGACGATGCTCGCCGCGACCGGCCTCGAGCTCGTGAAAGGACGCGGCGCGCTCGCGGGTCATTATGACGTGCTGGCGGTCGGTTTCGTCGTCAGCTTCATCACCGCGATCATCGCCATCAAGTCCTTCCTCGGCTACATCAAGAAGCGCGACTTCTCAGCGTTCGGCTGGTACCGCGTCGTCCTCGCGGCGGTCTACTACCTTGTCTTTCTCCGCTGACGCGCGCGCCGGCCTGCCGCGCGAGGCCGAGACGTACGACGGCCTTGGCGCGGGCGCGCTGGCGGCGCGACTCGGCGTGCCGGCGGTGCTGCTGTTCGACCAGGTCGGCTCCACCCTCGACGTCGCCCATCGCATCGCGCCCGAGTCGGCATCGGGCACGCTGGTGCTGGCCGACGAGCAGACCGCGGGGCGCGGGCGCCATGGGCGACGCTGGACATCCGCGCCCGGGGCGGGGATCTGGCTCACGCTCGTCGAGCGTCCGACGGACGTGCGCGCGCTCGACGTGCTCTCCCTCCGCTGCGGCCTGTACGCCGCCGAGGCGCTCGACGACCTGGCGCGGTCGCGCGTCGGCGTGAAGTGGCCGAACGATCTCTACGTGGGCGAACGCAAGCTCGCCGGCATCCTGATCGAGACGCGCTGGCGCGGCACCGCACCGGACTGGGTCGCCATCGGGTTCGGGCTCAACGTCATCACGCCCGACGTGCCCACGGGAGTCGGCCTTCGTCCCGGCGTCTCGCGACTGGAGGTCCTCGACGTGCTGGTTCCCGCCCTGAGGCGCGCTGCGGGCGCAAGCCGCCATCTTGGCGATGACGAGCTCGCGCGCTGGGACGCCCGCGACATCGCCGCCGGCCGACCACTCGTCAGCCCCGCCGAGGGCCGCGCGTCGGGCATCTCGCGCGAGGGCGAGCTGCTCGTCGCCGATGCCGCGGGCTCGTTGACCCGACACCGTTCCGGCTCTCTCACCTTCGCTTGACCAACCGCATGCTCCTGACCTTCGACGTCGGCAACTCGGAGACCACCCTCGGCCTGTTCGACGGGGATACGCTGCGCGGCCATTGGCGGATGATGACCGACGTGCCGCGCAGCTCCGACGAGATGGGCGTGCTGCTGCGCGGATTCCTGGCGGGCGCGGAGGTCGCGCTCGACGCGCTGCACGGCGTCGCGATCGGCTCCGTGGTGCCCCGCGTGACGCAGCCGCTCGCCGAGGGGTGCCGCGACTGGCTGAAGGTCGAGCGAATCGAAGTGCTGGATGCGACGTCGCCGCTGCCGATCACCCTCGCGGTCGACGAGCCGCGCACGGTGGGCGCCGATCGCATCATCAACACCCTCGCCGCGAGCCGGCGCTACGGGCGCGATGCGATCGTGGTGGACCTTGGCACGGCGACGACCTTCGACTGCATCACGAAGGACGCCGTCTTCCTCGGCGGGGTGATCGCTCCCGGCGTGCGCACGTCGGCCGAGACGCTCTTCCGGCGCACCTCCAAGCTGCCGGCGACGGAGCTGGTGGCGCCGGCGCACGTCATCGGACGCAATACGGAGGAATGCATTCGTGCCGGCGTGATGTTCGGCGCGGCGGAGTCGATCGACGGCGTGGTGCGCCGGATCATGGCCGAATGGCCGGGGACGGAGCGGCCGATGGTGATCGGGACGGGGGGGCTCGCGGAGCTGTTCGCACCCCTGTGCACCTGCTTCGACGTGGTGGACCCCTACCTCACCCTCCGGGGGCTGGTGCTGGCGTTCGATCTGGTGGCCCGCAACTCCAAATAGTTGGCGCTCAACAATTTACGGCACTTCGGCGCATTTCCGCCGGTCCCACTTGCCTTGCCGGCCAGGGGCGCATATCATCCTTGCTTGTTAGCACTCCACCGACAGGAGTGCTAATCGACACACTGTCATTCTTTTTCACCGTACTACCGAAGCGGAGGCGCACTACCTATGGCCACCAAGAGCGCGGCCGGCGTGAAGATCTCGCCGCTGGCTGACCGGGTTGTCGTGAAAGCATCGGAGGACACCGAGCAGATGCGCGGTGGGCTCTACATCCCGGACACGGCGAAGGAGAAGCCGCAGCAGGGAGAGATCATCGCCGCGGGACCGGGCAAGTACGAGGACGGGAAGCTCGTCCCGATGTCCGTGAAGGTCGGCGACAAGGTCCTCTACGGGAAGTACAGCGGCACCGAGATCACGCTCGACAACGAGCAGTACCTGATCCTCCGCGAGTCCGATGTGCTCGCGGTGGTCTCGTAATCACTGCCAACGCATAGAGGCATACCATGGCTAGCAAGGAACTGCACTTCAACGTCGATGCGCGCGCAGCCCTGAAGCGCGGCGTCGATCAGCTCGCCGAGGCGGTGAAGGTCACCCTCGGGCCGAAGGGCCGGAACGTCGTCATCGACAAGAAGTTCGGCGCCCCGACCGTCACCAAGGACGGCGTGACCGTCGCGAAGGAGATCGAGCTGTCCGATCCGCTCGAGAACATGGGCGCGCAGATGGTGAAGGAAGTCGCGACCAAGACGTCGGACAACGCCGGCGACGGCACGACGACGGCCACGGTGCTCGCCCAGGCGATCTTCCGTGAAGGCCTCAAGAACGT
>DASSIC010000146.1:0-4344 GCA_035692325.1 Gemmatimonadaceae bacterium
CGTGGCCGGCCACGCTTTACGGACCGTAGATTCCCGATTTCGCGCCTTCGGCGCTCATGCGGGATGACAGAGCGAACCGCTGGATCGCGGATCGACGCGGATCTCCGCGGATCTCTTCCGCGTGGATCCGCGATGAAGTCCTTCTAATACTTCGCTCAGCGCGACGCGGCACTTCCGGTGGGAGCAATTCGGGGCCAAGATCGGTGCCCGTCCTGCGGAGCTCCCCGTGATCCTGCCCCTCCGCGCCGTGACGCGGCGCGCGATGTCGTGGTCGTTCGTCCTGGTGTCGCTGTTCCTGCCTTTGAAGCGCGCGGCGGCGGCTGCGAAGACCGGCGAGGTTCGCGCTCTCGATGCAGGCGGAGATCAGGATCGGATGATCAGGGACCGGCACGCGGTGGGCGAGCTGCTCACGACGACCCAAGTGGAAGAGCTCGACCGCCTCCAGCGCGAGCTGATGACGGGCGGAAATAAATAAATAACTATTTATATCACTCGGCCGGAGAGGATCCATGTCGTTCCGCCCTGCACGCCGACACCCGCTGGCCCTGCTCATGGGGATCGCCCTCGCCGGCGCCCCGGCCTGCAAGGACTCGACTCCACCCGAGCTGTCGCAGCCGGCCAAGCTCACCCTCGTGTCGGGTGACAACCAGAGCGGCAACGGGGCGCTGCTGCCGACCGCACTGGTCGTGAAGATCACCGACCCGCGCAACGAGCCGGTGTCCGATGTCGCCGTGACCTGGACGACGTCGGATCCCACCGCGTCGCTCTCGGCGGTCACCACCACGACCGACGGCGATGGACAGGCGACGGCGAAGTGGACGCTCGGCGCCAGCGCCGGCCGACAGACGGTGACCGTCACGACACCGGCGATCCCCGGCGCCCAGGTGGTGTTCCAGGCGAACGCGGGGGGCGTGCTGAGCGGCGGGGTGACCCTGCAATCGGCGCCGCCGGTGGCCTTTTCGGCGCTGTCGCGGATCCCGCTCGCGAGCGCCACGCTGTCGACGTCGGCGCTCTCGCCCACCGGCCTTCAGGCGCGCACGATCGTGCAGCCGAGCATGAGCGCGCGACGGATCGCCGCCGCCGGCGCGTCGGCGGGCATCGCCACGCGCCGGCTCATCGTCACCTTCAATGAAGGGGCGGCGACGCAGGGCGCCGTCACGTCGCGCGCCGTGCGCGACGCACGACTCGGCACGATGCAGCGCGTGCTCGCCGCACATGTGGCGAGTCGCCGCGTGATGCGACCGGAGCTGTCGCCGGCGATCATGATGGGGCGCGTCACCGTGCCCGACGGCGTGAGCATCGACAGCGCGATGACCGCGCTGCGCGCCGACGCGAGCGTCGCGTCGGTGGAGGTCGATCGGATCGTGCCGATGCTCGACCCCTACTCCGCCTTTGCCGCATCGACGCCGGCGTCGGTGCAGGCGGCCGCGCTTCCGTTGGCGGGCGGCATGCCGGGTCTCCTCCCCAACGACCCGATCCTTCAACCGGCGCTCTGGCACTACAACCTGGTGGATGCGCCGAGGGCGTGGTTCCGCGCGACGGGGAGCCGGAGCGTGCTGGTGGCGGTGGTGGACAACGGCATCCGCTTCGACCATCCCGCGATGGGAAGTGGCGCGACGAGCAATCTCACGAACGACGGCTACAACTTCGTCACCGGGGGCGATCGTCTCGGTGCGGCGGAACCGGTGTGTCAGGGAGGCACGACGACCCTTCCCGAAGCGGGACCAGGGAGCGACCCCACCCAACCCGACGACCTGTTCTGGACGGGCGTCTGCTGGTTCCGGAACGATCTCGGCAATCATGGCCTGCACGTCGCGGGCACCATCGGCGCGGTGGGCAACGACGCGGTGGGGGTGACGGGGCTCAACTGGCAGGTGAGCATCCGTCCGGTGCGCGTGCTCGACATCACGGGAAGCGGATCGTTCTTCGACATCGCGCAGGGAGTGCTGTATGCAGCGGGACTGCCCGCCGCCAGCGGCACGACGACGGTGCAGGCGCCCACGCGCGCCGCGATCATCAACATGAGCCTCGGCGGATCGGGGAACGCTCCGGTGCTCGCGGCGGCGATCACGGCGGCGAACACCGCGGGCAGCCTCATCGTCGCGTCGGCGGGCAATGGCGAGACGTCGAGCCCGAGCTATCCGGCGGCGTATCCCGAGGTGCTGGCGGTGAGCGCGGTGGGCCCCGACCTGTCGATCTCGTCGTACACCAATGTCGGTGGGAACGTGAGCCTGGCGGCGCCGGGGGGCAACTTCCGGTCGTCGGGGACGTCGGGGGTCGTGTCGTCGACGTGGAACTACGTCACGAACACGCCGAACTACGCCTACTACGAAGGGACGTCGATGTCGGCGCCGCATGTCGTGGGTGTCGCGGCGCTGGTGCTGAGCGCGAATCCCGGCCTCACCAATGCGCAGCTGCGCAGCCGGCTTCAGAGCACGGCGGTGCACGTGGGCGCGCCGGGGCGGAACGACCAGTACGGCTACGGACTCGTGAACGCGTACAACGCGCTCACCAACTCCACCGGTCCCATACGCACGATCCAGGTGCGCGTCGTGAATGCGTCGTCGGGGGCGGTGGTGCAGCAGGTCGCCGCGGGCGTCGACGGCTCGTTCAGCGTGTCGCGTCTGCCGGTGGGCAGCTACTACGTATTCGCCGGCCAGGACGAGGACGGCGACGGAAAGATCGGCATCCCGGGACGCCGCTTCGGCTGGTACGGGGGACCGGGCGCGCCCACGCCGATCGTCATCGGCTCCGGCGCGAGCGCGACGGCGTCGCTCAGCATCGGCACACCGGTGGAGTCCAAGCCGCACATCACCACCGCGACGGCGAACCGGCTCGTGGTGAACAGCTACGTCGTCGGGCAGATCACGGCGACCGACGGGCCGGCGATGTACGTCATCCAGCTGCCGACGAACGGCACGTACTACTTCGAGGCAGGTGGGGTGCTGGGCTCGTGCGGCTTCGGCATCGAGCTGAATCCGGTGATGGAGGTGCTCGACGCGACGGGCACGTCGCTCGGCACGAGCGACAACGCGGGCCTTCCCGGGGGCAGCTTCTGCCCGGCGCTCAGCGGACCGCTGACGGCGGGGACCTACTACATGAAGGTGAGCGGCGCCGCTCCGTCGAGCACCGCGCCGACGGCGCAGACGGGACAATACCGCGTGTGGGTGCGCGATGCGCCGTAGCGCGACGACGCTCGCGGTGCTCGTCGTGAGCATGGCGTGCGCGACGAACGACGGCCGGTCGAGTGCCGCGGCGCGGGACACGATCGCCGCGGCACGGGACACGATCACGCCGGCGGTGCGCGAGACGGCCGCGCCGGCCGTCGTGACACGCGCCGACACGACGACACCCGCGCCACGCGTGACCGGCGGCCCGCAGCGTCCGCGTCCCGAGCCGCGCGCGTCCGGGTGCGGGGGAAGCTTCGTCAACGTGATCGTGACGCAGTCGGCACTCGAGGGGACGACACTCTCACGCGTGGCGGAGGAGCTGACGGCGTCGGTTGAGGGGGTCGTGGGTGCACCGTCGCTCTCACCGGCGATCCGAGCGTTCCGGGTGCAGGTGACCGACTCGTCTCGAGCAGCGCGTCTTGTGGAGCGGCTGCGGGGGTCGTCACGCGTTGAGAGCGTGGAGCGGGATCAGTGCGGGGTGAGGGTGCACTAGTCGGTGACAAGGGCAAAGGATGTACGAGGTACGAAGTACCATGTACCGGGACCGACATCCAGGCCTCTCCAATGCGCCGACGTTCTTCGGCGGCGGCGCGGCAACGGATGTACCTGGTACGAAGTACCATGTACGAAGTACCGTGTGCCCGACCGACATCCAAGCCTCTCCAATGCGCCATGGCGCTGTCGCGGATTCGAAGGAAAACGGGCCCCGCATTAGCGGAGCCCGTTGGTCGGTCTTCGTACTCAGTACCAGGTACGCGGTACTTCAGTGCGGCTACGGTCTGAGTGCGCTGCTCACCCCCATCTGCGCCGCGGCGAATGCCCACTCGTCGGCCAGCTCGGCGATGCGCTTGTCGGTCGGGCGGTAGCCGTGGCTCCCCTGGGTCTCGACGCGGATGAGCACCGGCTTCTCGCACCCCTGCGCCTTCTGGAGCGCGGCGGTGAACTTGAATGAATGGCTCGGCACCACGCGGTCGTCGTGATCGGCGGTGGTGATCAGCGTCGGCGGGTAGACGGTGCCGCGCCTGATGTTGTGGAGCGGCGAGTACTTGAACAGGAACGGGAACTGCGCCGGATCGGACGCGGACCCGTACTCGGTGACCCACAACCGCCCGCCGGTGAAGCGGTCGTACCGCAGCATGTCCATCACGCCCACGGCCGGGAGCGCCACCGCGAA
>DASSIC010000147.1:0-5136 GCA_035692325.1 Gemmatimonadaceae bacterium
CGGGAATGGCGTCGGCCAGGCGGCGACCGAGCGAGACGGGCAGCAGCGGATCCTGTGCACCCCACACGACCGCGGTGGGGCAGGTGATGTCGCCCAGCCGCGGCGACAGAGCCGCCGTCTCGCGCGAGTCGAGTGCGCTGATGTGGCGTGCCAACGTGTTGCGCCCAGGCACCGTCGCGAATGGTCGCAGATACTTGTCGATGGAGTGGGTGGCGCGCACTGCGTCGGCATAGCCGCGTTCGAGCTCGGTGCGCACCATGGAGAGCAGCCACGGCGGCGGGAGACGCCGCGTGATCGGCAGCGTCGCGCGGGCGAGCACGACGTCGCGCGTCGTCCAGCCGGCGAACGCGATGCTCGAGACCAGTGCGAGCCGCGACACGCGTGCAGGCCACTCGATGGCCAGCGCCTGGGCGATGCCCCCGCCGACGCCATGTCCGACGATGCATGCCGACGCGACGCCGAGGGCGTCGAGCAGTGCGATGACCCGCTCGGCATGGCCGCGCAGCGTCAGCGATCGTGACTCGGGAGGATCGCTGCGGCCGTAGCCCAACAGGTCGAGCACGATGAGTCGATGCCCCGCGGGCATCAGTGAGACGACGTCGCTCCAGACATGTCCCGAGGTCGCGAAGCCGTGCACGAAGACCACCGGCTCGCCTGCGCCACGCGTACCCGCGGCGTAGTAGTAGAGGCGCGCACCTGCGAGATCGACGAACTCACCGCGCACGGCGCGGTGATCGAGGGTGCTGGATGTTGGAGAGAGTCAGCGGCATGGTGCGCGGAAGATGCCGTCGCTGCTGCGACGCGACAAGCGCCTGCGTCGCCGTCCACATGCACGACGGGCCGGCGACTCCGTCGCCGGCCCGTCTCATCGCGCGCGAACTTTACGAAAGTCAGTTCGGCGAGCGCTGCATCTGCTCCATGCGCGCCTTCATCTCGGCCGTGTGCTTGTCGAACACGACCTGCTGATCGGGCGTGAGGATCGCACGGATCTCCGCGCTGGAACGATCGCGGAGCGCTGCGCTCTTCTTCATCAGTTCGGCGCGATCGCCACCGTTCTGAAACTCGGCGCGGAGCGCCTGCATCTCGGGCTGATACTTCTTCTGGATCTCCTCGAGCTTCGCCTTCTGGGCGTCCGTCAGCTCGATGCCGTCCAGCATGTTGCGCCGTCCCTGGCCGCTCTGCTGCACCGCTCCCTGCGCGCTGGCGATCGCCGCGCCGCCAATGAGGAGCGCGGCGACGAGCGCCGCGATGCGAATTGCCTTCATGACCATACCCTCGGGAGGATGGAGAGACTTGCCAAACAAATTCAACTCGTTACGACAGCGCTACTTACCAGGGCCCCTCTAGCGGGCGCGGGTGAATCTGCTATGCTTACCCGCCTTTCGCCGCGGCGTTCCGCCCGGCGTTGGCGCGTCCGCCAGGCAAGACTGCCAGCTCTGCGAGCCCCACGTGACCCTGCCGTTACCGCCGAACACCCCGACGACCCCAACGTCTCCGATGGCTCCGGCCACGCCGGCGACGTCCGCTGGTATCACCCCACCAATCGCCCCTGCGCCACCGGCGGCGCCCCCCAGCCCGGTCCGGTTTCCCCTGGACTGGCTCATGGCGCATGCGTCGCCTGCCATCAAGTACCGCGCACTGACGGAAGTCGTACGGCTGACCCCGGCAGAAACCGAAAAGGTCAGCTCGCTTCCGTTCGCGCACAAGCCTGCCCTGATGCTTGCCTTGCAGCAAGCGCCAGACGGCACGTGGGACGGCGGGATGTTGACCGTGCCGTCGTCGCGTGCCGAGCATTTCGAAGGGATCGGGACAATCCCTGCCGTAAGACGATTGATCGAGTACGGATGGCACAAGGACACCCCGCCGCTCGTGCACGCGCGGCGCATCCTTTTTCGCCTCCTGGCCGAGGACGAGGATCCCGCCTACCTGTTCGAGCTCGGGGGCAAGCATACCCCGGACGAGGAGTCCGTGAAGCGTGGGAGGGCGCTGTTGCGCGAGGCGGCCGCCGCTGCGCTGGCCCAGGCGGGCTACGAGGGAGATCCACGACTCCGCGGTGCGGCGCGCCGCATCCTCACACGCATGGCCGACTACCTTCGGTCCCCGCTGGCGCAGAAGCCGTTCATTCGCCAGGGGAACCAGCACATGCTCGCGGCCGAAGCGGCTCCGCCGTCGTATTACACGGTGATGATGCTGGCCCACATGCCGCTGTTCCGCGCCGAGCATCACCGCGAGATGGACGCGCTCTACACGCACCTGTCGCAGCCGCAGCCCCGTCAGGAGGCGGTGCAGCTCGTCGGGCGCTCGGCGGTTCCCGCTCCGCACCTGGTCCTCGGGGATCTCCTCCCGCACCGAAATGCCGCCGATGCCGACGTGCCCTTTGCCGTGTACTGGCTGGAGCTCATGGCGCGCCTCGGGTTCCTGAAGCGCAACGAGAACTGGACCAAGCTGTTCGAGCGCTTCCTCGAGGATCGCGACCGGGAAGGGGTATGGCATCCGCACAAGGGGTTGGCGAGCCCCAAGAGCTCCAACCCGTTCGTGTGGCCGACCTATCCCCTCGAGACGCTCGCTGCCGGGGAGGAACGCTGGGCCGACATGACCTTCCGCCTGGGACTCATCGCGCGTCTCGCCGGCCGGCCGATCGAGACCGTCTGACGAGCGCCGAGCGGCGCGACGTGCGGCTCCGCGGCCGACTTGCCCCGGAGGAGATGTTTCCGGCGGGGGTGCCCCACATTCGAACGCGCCGGGTGTCGCTTGGTGACGGCACGTCGCTTCGGCTTGCCGAAGCCGGCGATCCCTCGGCACCTCCCGTGCTCCTGCTCCATGGCTGGGGCGCGTCGATCTACATGTGGCGCGCCTGGTTCGCGCCGCTCGCGGCAGCCGGCCGCCGGGCAGTGGCAGTGGATCTGCCAGGACACGGGCTGTCGGACAAGCCCACGGCGCCCGCGGCGTACCGCCTCGGACCGCTCGTCGCCGTGGTGCGCGAGCTCCTCGATCAGGAACGGTGGGACTCCGTCGACGTCGTGGCGCAGTCCATGGGCGGCACGATTGCCCTGGAGCTGGCGTTGGCCGACGCTCGCGTGGGACGCCAGGTGCTGGTGAATCCTGCCGCCTTCGGACGCATCAGGCTCCAGGGGATGGGCCGGACGATCAGCCCGGCCGTCGTGGACCTGGTGCTGCCGCGGCTCGTGACCCGAGGAATCGTGGCTCGGGCACATCGGCTCGTGTATGGAGATCCGTCGCTGATCACCCGGCGCGACGAGGACGAGTACTGGGCACCCTCGCAGGACCCATCGTATGCGCGCGCGATGCGACGGCTGCTGCATGAGTTCCAATGGTCGCGCGCGCCAGCGGACGAGATGGCGGCCCGGCTTCGCCAGTTGCGGCACGAGGCGCTCGTCGTGCTCGGGACGCGAGACAGGCTGGTCCGGGATTCGGCACCCTACGTCGCTGCGCTGCGGGCGGCGGGCGCCCCGTTGGTCGTTCACGAGGTGGAGGGTGGCGGTCACGCCGTGAACGAGGAGCGGCCGAGCGACGTGCTGGATGTGGTGCTCCCATTCTTCCACTCGTCGTGATTCGAGCGAAGCCAGCACGGCGCCATCTGGAAGACACTGGCGGAGTGTGCTATATTTCAGGACTTGATCGAGAGAAGACCAGGCTGGAGACGGGCGGGTGTCAGCGACATCCCGCAGGTCGCCAGCCGGCGGTGGAGGACACGCGCATCGGGCGCGTGAGGCTGCGGACCCCTCCACGACCGTTCGGCAACGGGCCGGACGCCACACTCCGTGCGTGATCGCGCGCCCTCTGCTCGCGATCGCATCCTTTCATCACCGCACCGGTTGCATCGCGGCAGACCCGCGAGAGTCCGGTGCATGCGCTGGTCCCGGAAGTCCCGGGATCGCGGCCCCGGCGCAACGCATCAGGACGAATGACCGACACTCACCAGACGCTCGCCCAGGCCGAGGCGGCCACCGGCCCGACCTTCACCTTCGCCGAGCTGGAGCTGCACCCGCTGATCCTCGACGCGATCAGCGATGCGGGCTACACCAGCCCGACGCCCATTCAGCGCGAAGCGATCCCGCTCGCGCGGAAGGGACGCGACATCATGGGACTGGCCCAGACCGGAACGGGCAAGACCGCCGCGTTCACGCTGCCCATCATCGATCGGCTCATCGACGGGCCACGGCGCACGCGCGCCCTGATCCTCACGCCGACGCGCGAGCTGTGCGTGCAGGTGGAGGAGAGCTTCCGCAAGTACGCGAAGCACGCGCCCATCTCCGTGGTGGCCGTGTACGGCGGCGTGCCGCTCGAGCCGCAGGAGAAGAAGCTGCGTGCCGGCGTGGATGTCGTGGTCGCGACACCCGGACGCCTGATCGATCACCTCGAGCGGCAGAACGTGGTGTTCGATGATCTCGAGGTGCTCGTGCTCGACGAGGCGGATCGCATGCTGGACATGGGATTCGCGCCGCAGATCAACAACATCGTCGGCCAGATCCCCGTGTACCGCCAGACCCTGCTCTTCAGCGCCACGATGCCGCCCGAGGTCGAGGCGCTCGCGCGCAAGTATCTGCGCAAGCCCGTGGTCGTGCAGGTCGGCGTCCGCTCGGCCGCCGCGAGCACGGTGACACACGCGGTGTATCCCGTGCCGCGCGAGAAGAAGAACGCGCTGCTCGTGGAACTGCTGACGAGCAAGCAGCACGACTCCGTACTGATCTTCTCTCGGACCAAGCACGGCGCCGACCGCATCGTGCGCGATCTGGAGAAGGCGGGGCTGAAGGCGGAAGCGATGCATGCCGACAAGTCGCAGTCGCAGCGCACCCGCGCGCTGCAGGACTTCAAGGACGGAAAGACGAACGTGCTCGTCGCGACGGACATCGCCCAGCGCGGGCTCGACATCTCGGGGATCACGCACGTCATCAACTACGATGTGCCGCAGCAGGCGGAGGACTACGTGCATCGGATCGGCCGCACTGGTCGCGCGGCGAAGGAAGGCGACGCCTACACCTTCATGTCCCCGGACGAGATCGGGATGGTGCGCACGATCGAGCGGATGATCGGCACGCCGATCCCGCGCGTCTCGGTGCCCGGCTACGATTTCGGGACCGTGGCCGCGGACTGATCGTCGATCGCCGCCGTGAC
>DASSIC010000148.1:0-7397 GCA_035692325.1 Gemmatimonadaceae bacterium
GCGCGAGAGGATCGGCGCGTACGCGTCGATTCGGCGGTCCCGCAGGAAGGGCCAGTTGCGCCGCGTGTCCTCGATCAGCTTCGGATCGCACTTCGCGATGAGGATCGTTTCGTCGGTGTTCGGCGCATCGGCCAGGAGACGCCCGAACGGATCGGCGATGAACGAGTGCCCGAAGAACTCGATGCCGCGCGTGCCGGGCTCGTCGTCCTCGTGGCCGATCCGGTTCGGCGACGCCACGAACACGCCGTTGGCGATCGCATGCGAGCGCTGGATCGTGCGCCAGGCGTCCACCTGCGCCGCACCGAACTCCGCCTTCTCCGCCGGATGCCAGCCGATGGCGGTCGGGTAGAACAGCACATCGGCGCCGAGCAGGCTCGTGATGCGCGCCGCCTCGGGATACCACTGGTCCCAGCAGATCAGCACGCCGATGTTCGCGTACTTCGTCTTCCACACACGGAAACCGCTCGCCTGCTTGGCGATCTCCCCGATGCGGTCGATGCGATCGTCGTGCGCCGTATCGCCCGGCGAGAAGTAATACTTCTCGTTGAAGAGCGGATCGTCGGGGATGTGCATCTTGCGATACACGCCCAGCAGCGAGCCGTCGGCATCGATGATCGCGGCCGAATTGCGATAGACGCCCTTGGCCTGCTTCTCGAACAGCGGCACCACAAGCACGACGTCCAGCTCCTTCGCCAGCTTCTGCATGACGTCGGTGGTCGGCCCCGGAATGGGCTCGGCGATGTCGAAGCGCTCGCACTGCTGCGACTTGCAGAAATACGGCGCGTTGAACAGCTCCTTCAGGCAGATGATCTGCGCGCCGCGCGCCGCCGCTTCGCGCACGTGCGCGATGGCTTGCTCCAGCGTCGCCTTGGCGTCGGACGACGCGGAGTCCTGGATGATCCCGACAGTGAACGGACGATTGGTCATGAGCGGCTCGCGGCAACAGGGTCAAGCGGAAAGGTAGCGCACGTGTAAAGGGCGTTACGCCACGGCACCTATCACCACGTCCATCACGTTGGTTCCCGTCGGGCCGCGCCGAAAGAGCGCCTGTGCTGCATCGAGCGCCGCGTACGACGCATGGCGCGCGAGCGCCTCATCGCCGTCGATGCCGGCGCGCGCGATCGCCTCCCATACCGTGTCGTCGGCGAACGCGCCGGCGGCATCGGTTGGCCCGTCGCGACCATCCGTCCCCGCCGCGAGCAGGCTCACGCGCTGCGCGAGCTCGCCCGCCGTCGCGAGCCGCTTGGCCACCGCGAGCGCCAACTCCTGGCAGCGGCCGCCGAGCGCTGCGTCGGCGTCACCCGAATGGGCGACGCGACGAACCGTCGTCTCACCTCCCCACACTACGCAGCCGCGCCACCCACCCGCGGCGCGCGCCAGCAGCTCGTCGGCGACGGCGCTTCCACATCGCGCCGCCTCGCCCTCGAGTGACATCGCTCCAACTTCCGCGTGCATGGACAGGGTGCGTGCGTGCGCAACCGCCGCCGCGACCGCGAGTCGATTCGAGCCGATCGTCCGCGTCGACACGCTCGCGAACGCCGGATGTACCGCCTTCGGCGTTTCGGGCACCCGGCCAAGCTGTGCTGCGTGGAGATGCGCGCGAAGCGTGGGCGGCACGATATCGAGCATTCCGGCGTCCGCGAGGATGCGATGCACGTCGTCGGCGGTCGTGTAGTCCGGCGTGCAGGGGCCTGATCCCACGTCGGCCGGATCGTCACCCGGTACGTCACTGATGAGCAGTACGTCGGTGCGCGCCGGTGCCAGCGCGACGGCGAGACGCCCGGCTCCCCAGCGCGTGAAGCGCTTGCGCACGACGTTCATGGCGTGGATGTCGAGACCGGCGCGATGCAGCAGGTCGAACAGCTGCGTGACGTCCCGCTCGGATACGCCCGCCACCGGCGCGGCGACGAGGCTGGTGGCGCCGCCGCTCAGCAGGACGAGTGCGCAATCCTCTGCGTGCACACGCGCGGCGGCGGCCGCCACGGCGTCCGCCGCCGCGAACGACCGCCGGCCGGGGATGGGATGATCCCCGACGACCGACTCGACCGCGGCATGCACGGGTAGAGATGATTCGGCCGCGACAATTACACCGCCCCCCACCGTCATCGCCGCCCGATCGAGCTCCGCGACCGCAGCACTCGCCATGGCATGCGCCGCCTTGCCGAGCGCAAAGAGATGGACTCGAGCCCCGTGAAATGGCGGGAGCGAACGCAACGCAGCCGTCGTCAGCGGGCCAGGGGCCACACCAGCGACGGCTGCGTCGTACAAGGCCGAGAGAAGCGCGCGGCCACGCGGAGTGGGAGACGTCAGTGCACGCGCTCCGCGACCGCTATTGCTTCGGTGTCGCGACCGCCGGGAGGGTCTGCTTCACCGCCACTTCCAGATCGTCGTACGAGCTCTGCGCGAGCTCGTTGAACGGCTGCATCCGCTTCACGATTCGCCCCGTGGGATCCACGACGAACAGCGATCGGTTGTCGAGCTTTCCGCGCACCGAGCCATAAAGCTTGCCGATCGCCTGCGAGGAATCGCTGGCGAACAGCACCGGCGTGCCCAGCTCGCGCGCCCACGCCGCGAGCATCGTGTCCGGATCGACGCTGATGCCGATGACGACGACGTTGCGTCCGTTGTTGAAGAGCTTGGCGTACTGATCACGGTACGCCTCCATTTGGACCGTTCAGCCCTTGGTGCGCGCCCGGTAGAAAAAGGCGAGGACGACGGTCTTGCCGCGGTAGTCGGAGAGCCGCACGGGATCGCGCAGCAATCCGTATCGCGTCGCGCCTGGCAGCGAGAAGTCGGGGGCCATCGATCCGACGTCGGGCGCCGGGTAGACGGGCGCTGCGGGCTGTTGCTGCGCCTGTGCGGTCCGGCCCGCCAACAGCAGTGCCACGGCAAGCGTCGAACAGCGCGCAAAGGTGTAGAATCTCATCGAACCTCCTGGTCGAGGCGCAGTATGGGCGCCAAGCGTCCGTCATGCAATGCTTCATGACGGTGGGGAAGATCCCCTCAAGCGATCAGCTCGCCAGTAGAAAAAAGTGGACGCGCTGCTCTCACCTGCGAGACGCATTCGACGTCGGAACCCGGCCATCGTGCCCTTAAGTGATGGTATGTACCCTGCCTTGATACGGGCAGCCAAATGATCGCTCTCAGCTTCGGAGGAACTGCAATGCGTACACTCGTCATCTCGTCGCTCGCCGGTCTGGCCCTGCTTGGCGCCTGCCGCAGCAATGATTCGCGTCCCGACGACGCGCTGAAGAACGATCTCGCCCTCGCCGCCCAGGCGCAGCCCTACCAGGCTCAGCAGTTCGTATCGCCGGGCGAGCAGATGTACGGCGCGAATGGTCAGCCGCTCCAGTACAACACCGCGGCCCCTGTGATGCGCGCGCCGGCACCGGCGCCCGTCTACCGCGCGCCCGCGCGTCGCACGGCCTCGCGCAGCAGCAGCTCGCGCTCGTCGGGCACGTACTATCCGGCGCCCGAGCGAAAGGTGATCAAGCACACCGGTCGTGACGCCGCCATTGGCGCCGGCGCCGGTGCAGTGATCGGCGCGGTCACCAGTCGCGACAAGGTGAAGGGTGGCCTCATCGGCGCGGCCGCCGGCGGCATTCTCGGCGCCGTGATCGGCAACAACGTCGACGTGCAGCGCCCGTAACGGCGCGCCCGGATCGAGATGAAGAAGCGAATGCCCGCGCCGATGCTGTCGACGCGGGCATTCGTGTCTCGTCAGCGCGCAGCGGCGATGTCGCCACGTTCCAAGCGCCGAGCTGTAGAGGGCACGCTTCTCGCTTGCGTGCGCCGTCATGACGGACGAGAGCGGCTCGGTGGAGGGAGAGGAGCGGCTGACGGCGGAGGCGGAGAGCCCCGAGCGTCGGAAACGCCGCTACGTCGCCAACCTGGCCTTCGGCGCGATCAAGGCGCAGCACTCGGCGCACCGCACCTGGCTGGAGCGCTTCGTCGACAAGCTCAACGAGGTGGCGAGCTCGGTCTGGTTCCTCGTCGGACACGCGATCGGCTTCGCGATCTGGCTGCTCTGGAATACCGGGCACCTCGGCCTCCGGCCGATCGATCCCTTCCCCTTCGGGCTGATGACGACGATCGTCTCGCTCGAGGCGATCTTCCTGTCGATCTTCGTCCTCATGGCGCAGCAGCGCGAGTCGGCGATCGCCGAGCTGCGCGAGGAGCTGGGACTCCAGGTCAACCTCCGCGTCGAGCAGGAGGTGACGAAGACGCTACAGCTGGTGGCCGGGCTCTACACGCGCCTGGGTCATCGCGTGAGCGACGACCCCGAGCTGCATCACATGCTTCAACCGCTCGACGTGCGCGCGATCGAGCGCGATCTCCTCGAGCAGATCGAGGCGGCGACGTCGAACAAGCATCACAACACGATGCTCGATGCGCCGCCATCCCCGTCCATCGAGCCGCGGAACTCGGTGCTGCGATAGCGACGCCGCGGCACTCCCGATCGTCCATCAGGTATCACAAGACGTCCGACACGACCGGGACGGTCCCGGGCCACCACCACTACCGCACTCCTTCGGAGGACTGCTCCTCATGAAACGTCTGCTCGTTCTCGCGCTGTCGATGGCGCTCGGGCTCACTGGCACCGCATGCACCGATTCCACCGGGCCCGGCGCCTCGCTCGCCGGGACCTACACGCTGCAGAGCGTGAACGGCATCGCTCCGCCGGTGGTGGTCTACCAGAGCACCGTGCTCACCTCCGAGGTCGTCGCCGGCCAGATCGTGCTCGACGCGGCCGGCAACTACCAGGGGACGACACGCTGGCGCGACACGTACAGCGGGGCACAGCCGGTGTTGAGCGACGACGTCATCATCGGGTACTGGACGCTGAGCGGCAATCAGCTCGCGCTGACCGATCGCAACTATCCGAACGATCCCTACATCGCGACGGTGAGCGGCAACACGATCACGTTCACCGACTACAGCACTGGGTCGGCGGCTACGCTCGTCTACAGCAAGTAGGCGACACGCCGGCAGGAACGACGAGGGGCCTGGCCGCGACATGCGGCCAGGCCCCTCGTGTTTCCGTGCCGTCACTTCCGTGCCAGCGACCGCAGCACGTACGGGAGGATGCCTCCATGCTTGTAGTAGTTCAGCTCCTCCGGCGTATCGATGCGGCAAAGCACCTTGAACGTCTTCGCCGAGCCATCCTTCCCCGTCGCCCGCACGGTCAGCGTCGTACGCGGCGCGAGCGACGTGTCGAGCCCCTGGATGTCGAAGGTTTCGAAGCCGGTCAGGCCGATCGACTGCCGCGTCTCGCCGTTGGTGAACTCGAGCGGCAGCACGCCCATGCCCACCAGATTCGAGCGATGGATGCGCTCGAAGCTCTCGGCGATCACCGCCTTCACGCCGAGCAGGATTGTCCCCTTGGCGGCCCAGTCGCGCGATGAGCCCGTGCCGTACTCCTTGCCCGCGACGATCACGAGGGGCGTGCTCCGCTTCGCGTACTCCATCGCGGCGTCGTAGATGAACGTCGGCTGGCCGCCAGGCTCCGTGGCGGTCCAGCCGCCCTCGGTGCCGGGCGCCATCTCGTTGCGCAGCCGGATGTTGGCGAAGGTGCCGCGCATCATCACCTCGTGATTGCCGCGGCGCGCGCCGTAGGAGTTGAAGTCCTTCTTCAGCACGCCGTGCTCGAGCAGCCACTTCCCGGCGGGGCTCGCCGCTGGGATGTTGCCAGCCGGTGAGATGTGGTCGGTGGTGATCGAATCACCGAGCATCGCCAGCGCCTTCGCGCCGGCGATCGGCTTGATGCCCGGCGGCGTCATCGTCATCCCCTCGAAGTAGGGAGGATTCTTCACGTACGTGGAATCACCCTGCCAGGCGTAGGTCTCGCCCTTCGGGACCGTGAGTCCCTGCCAGTGCGCGTCACCCTTGAAGACGTCGGCATACTGATGGGTGAAGAACTCCTTCTTCACGCTTCGCATGATCTCGTCCTGCACCTCGGTCGCGCTCGGCCAGATGTCACGCAGGAAGACCGGCCCGTCGCTGCCGATGCCGAGCGGCTCGCGCGTGAGGTCGAGGTCGATGCGCCCCGCCAGCGCATACGCCACCACGAGCGGCGGTGAGGCGAGATAGTTGTAGCGCGTCAGCGGATTGACGCGTCCCTCGAAGTTCCGATTGCCCGAGAGCACGCTGGCGACGAACAGCTTGCCGTCCTCGATCGCCTTCGCGATCGGCTCGGGCACGGGACCCGAATTGCCGATGCAGGTGGTGCAGCCGTAACCCACGAGGTTGAAGCCGAGCTTGTCGAGCGACGCCGTCACGCCGGCGGCGTTGAAGTAGTCGGTGACGACCTTGGAGCCCGGCGCCAGAGACGTCTTTACCCAGGGCTTCACGCTGAGCCCCTTCTTCACCGCGTTCCGCGCGAGCAGTCCGGCGGCGAGCATCACCCCCGGATTGGAGGTGTTGGTGCAGCTCGTGATCGCGGCGATGACCACGGCGCCGTGATTGAGATTGAACGTCTGCCCGTTGTAGGTGCAGCTCACCGGCCGGTGCTGCGGCTGGGCGCCTCCTTCGCCATCCTCGCGGATCAGCTCCTTCGCGAGCTCGGGCTCCGCGCTCACGGCGGTCGCCTTCGCGTGCGCCGCGACGGCGCCAGCCGGCGTGGCGATCTTCTGCAGATCGGTCGCGAGCGACTCCTTGTACATCGCCGCCGCCTTGCTCAGCGGCACGCGATCCTGCGGACGGCGCGGGCCCGCAGGCTCGGCTCCACCGTGCCGAGATCCAGCTCGAGCGAATCGGTGAACAGGGGATCGGGTGTCGCGTCGGTGCGGAAGAGGCCCTGGGCCTTCGTGTACGCCTCCACGAGGGCGACGTGCTGCTCGCTGCGCCCACTCAGGCGCAGATAGCGCAGCGTCTCCTCGTCCACCGGGAAGAAGCCCATCGTGGCGCCATACTCGGGCGCCATGTTGGCGATCGTCGCGCGGTCAGCGAGGCTCAGGCTACTGAGCCCGCTCCCATAGAACTCGACGAACTTCCCGACCACCTTCTTCTTCCGCAGCATCTCGGTGACCGTGAGCACGAGATCGGTCGCGGTGGAGCCGGCGGGGAGCTTGCCATGAAGCTTGAAGCCGACCACTTCGGGGATGAGCATCGACACCGGCTGGCCGAGCATCGCCGCCTCTGCCTCGATGCCGCCGACGCCCCATCCGAGCACGCCGAGCCCGTTGATCATCGTCGTGTGCGAGTCGGTGCCGACGAGGGAGTCGCAGTAGGCTTCCTTCGTCTCTTCGTTCACGAAGACCGTCTTGCCCAGGTACTCGAGGTTCACCTGGTGGCAGATGCCGGTGCCCGGGGGCACGACGCGGAAGTTGCGAAACGCGTCCTGGCCCCAGCGCAGGAACACGTAGCGCTCCACGTTGCGCTCGAACTCGAGGTCGGTG
>DASSIC010000149.1:0-3651 GCA_035692325.1 Gemmatimonadaceae bacterium
CCTTTCCCTCACGGGAGTCGAACCCGTTGCGACGGCCTTCCCGGGGGCACTCCGCGCGGCCGTATCCAACTCGCCGGCGAAATATACAGAATTGCGCGCCAGCTCGAGAACGGTTCGGACCCCGGTCTTCTATTAAAAGGCCTTCATGATCAGGGTTGCCGTCACGCTTCTCTCTATGCCCTCGCTGTCCTCTGTGGTTTTTTTCAAGCCCTTTCAACTTCGTACGCCTTTTTCACGAGCGCGATGATCCTCGTCTCGACGGCGGCGGTGAGCTCCGTCAGCGCGAACGCCGTCGGCCACATCTCGCCGTCGTCGAGCGTCGCCTTGTCGGTGAAGCCGAGCGTGGAGTAACGCGTCTTGAACTTCTGCGCGCCCTGGAAGAAACAGACGACGGCGCCGTTCCTCGCGTACGCGGGCATCCCGTACCAGAGCCTCGGCGAAAGCTCCGGCGCGGTGTCCCTGATGATGGCATGGATCCGCTCGCCCATCACGCGATCTGCTGTGGGCATCTCGGCGATCTTCGCGAGCACGACGCCTTCCTCGTCCGCCGACCTCTTGGCAGTCATGGCGAGTGGTGCTCCACCTTGATCTCCGATCCGATGCGGATGGTCAGCAGATCCTCCGCGCCTTGCAGAGGTCCGGTGTAGGTCCTCCGTGTCTGGTCCAGCACCCGCGCCGTATTGGGCGCGTGGGAGTAGACCGCCAGGCGCGGCGCGACGCGCCGGAATACCGTACCCGCCTGCTCGGGCGTCGTGTGGTGCGCGATGATTGCGTCGATCGTCGCCGCACTCGGACGGTCGGGTCGAGTGCGGAGGATCTCCGGGTCGATGACCTCGTGGATCAGGACGTCGACGCCCTGCGCATGGCGAATGAGATTCTCCGAGACGCGCGTGTCGCCGGACAGCACCACCGACCGCCCACGGTAGTCGACGCGATAGCCGAACGCCGGCTGCACCACGCCGTGATCGACGAGAAAAGCGGTGACTTTCAGGCCATTCTCGTCGAACACGACGCCGTCCGTCATGATGTCGTGGCTCACCACCTGGATGCCGGATGCCGGAAAGTGCTCGTCGACGTCACGCCGCGTGTGGATGTCGAAGGCGAATGCCCGCTGCATGTGATCCATCATGTCGCTCGTGCCGGCCGGGCCCCACACCGTGAGCGGACCGGTGCGTCGCCCGGCGGTCCAACCGACCAGCAGGAGGTCGGGAAGCGCGAGGACGTGGTCCGAATGCAGGTGTGTGAGGAACACCCGCGTGACCGAGCCGATCGGCACGCCGGCCTGTGCGAGGCGCAGGGTCGCCCCGCGCCCGCAATCGAAGAGCAGGCGCTGTCCCCCAGCCTCGACGAGGATGCTCGCGCCGTACTGCTGGAGGTTGACCACTGGTCCCACGCCCGTCCCGAGCAGAACGACCTTGAGACTGTCGGAGGGAGGGGCAACCGAAGTCGCAGAAGGCGGGGCGGCCTGCGCATGCGCGACCGCCTGACCGACGTTTCCGATGACGAGCGTCAACGCCAGGAACGCGGCAAATGCCGCGGTGGCGAACCGGTGCTGCTTGGCCATTGGAGCATCCCGCAGTAGGTGGTGAGCCGCAGTCAGCGTGAACACGTCAGAATGCGTTGGGCGCCTCATCGCGCGGAAAGCTGCTCGACATTGGCCCGCCAGATCGCGTACGTGAGCGCAGTGGCAAAGGCGACCCAGGTGAAATAGGGCAGCAGCAGCGCAGCCGCGAACGGATGCACACGCGCAAAAGCGAGGATCGTCGCAGCGATGAGAGCGAGCAGGAGTACGATGTTGGCGAAGGCAAGCGCGCCACGACGCCAGGAAAAGAAGACCCAGCTCCACAGAGCGTTGAACACCAGCTGCACGAGAAAGAGCGACAACGTGGCGGTGGCGCCGCTCCACCCCGCAGCGCGCCACACGAGCCACGCCGCCACTCCCATCAATAGATACAGCACCGTCCACACCGGTCCGAAGAGCCATCCCGGCGGGGCCCACCTCGGCCTCACGAGCCCAGCATAGAACTCCCGCGCGTGCCGCGTGCTGAGGGCGCCGACCGCACCGGTCGCGAGAGCCGCGAGCAGCCAGCCGACCAAGCCCACCCATGAAGTAGTCATCGTCGTGCCAATTTGCCCACGAGGGATTCCACCGTCCCTGATTCGTCGCGGAATCTGCAACCGCGAAGACCGGGAAGCGAGGTCGGGGAATGAGGCAGTCAGCTGCCCGCCACTTCGGATCACGGGACGTCGATCGCCAGCACCGGCAGCGGTGACTTCGCGAGCAGCTCGCGCGCGACCGAACCGAGACTCCCCACCGGCGATTCGTCGGCGCCGCGCTTGCCGACGACGAGCAGGCCACCGCCGCGCGCGACGCCAGCCGCCACGATCTCGCGCGCCGGATCGCCGACGGCGAGCGTGAGCCGGCCATGCACCGATTCGACCGCGCCACGCGCCGCCATCGTGATGTCGTGACGGCGCGTGTGGACGACGCGATCGTACGCGCCAGTCATCGGCTGCAGCACGTGCAGCACCAACAGCGGCTGGCTCATGCCATCGGCGAGCGTGGCGGCGAGGTGAATCACCTCGCCACTCCCCGGCCCGTCGTCGATCGCCGCCACGACACAGCTCGGCGCGTCGACGACACCCTCGGGGACGACGAGCACCGACGCGCGCGTGCGCCGAGCGAGTCGCGCCACGACGTTGGCTTCGCCGATCCGTTTCCGGTTCGCGTCCTGCCGACGGCCGACGGCGATGAGCGCCGCATCGAACTCTTCGGCCAGCGTGCCGAGCCAGTCCGACGGCCGGCCGGCGCGCACGGCCGTGCGCGCATGCGCCACGTCGAGCGTCGCCGCGAAGCCATCGAGGCCGCCGCTCAGCGAAGGCGGCGCATCCGGGAGCGAGACGTGCGCGAGCAGCGCGTCCGCCCCCGGCGCGACGTGCGCGAGCGCCCACCGGCATCCCGCGAGGGATGCCGGGCTGAAGTCGATGCCGACGACGACACGATTGAATGGCGCCGGCCGAGCGAGTGTGGTGACCGCGTCGAGCGCGGCGCGATTGGGGTGCGGGCGCATCATGCCGCCCTCCGCGCCGCGTCCGGCGCGCGATCTTCACGACGCCGATGCTTCCACTCCCAGCGGGCCAGCATCGCGAGCCCCGTAAGGAGCAGCGCACCCATGGCGACGCAGATCGGCACGAGCAATGGAGCGAGCGTGGCGCGCGGCAGGATCACGATGAGTGCGCCGGGAACGAAGGCGAGCAGACATACGACGAGCCAGGGCTCGAAGCCCGGAAGGGGCTGGCCACCCTCCGGTGCAACAGGGCGTTCGAAATTCGACATGAGTAGACTCCGCTCCGCGCCATCAGCGCGGAACAACGGGACATGAGTGATGTGATGGGCGCGCGTCGACGGACGCGGCGCCGGCGAACAGGTCAGCGGACCGTGTTCAGCGCTGCGGGAGGCGCGGTGGCGTCGTACGTGAGCGTGCGCGAGGCACGGTCACGGATGCCGGAGAGCGCGAAGGCCGCCGATGCAGCGACGTCGCCATCGCTCGCAACGAAGCCGTGCGAGGGGAGGAAGAGCCGGCTCGACCAGTCGGGCGACGACACCTTCCGCGACGTCGCCATGCCAGCGACCGCGACATGCGGCGTCGA
>DASSIC010000150.1:0-3095 GCA_035692325.1 Gemmatimonadaceae bacterium
GAGTCACTGGGGACACAAGGACTACAACATCGTCTCGACGTCGTCGCCGACGGGCACGCAGTTTCTCCAGGCGGCGGGATCGGCGGAAGCATCGCTGCGGGCCAAGGTGGTCGAGCTGACGGACGGGTTCCACGGCGACGAGGTGGTGCTCGTCACCACCGGCGACGGCACGACGAGCGAGGGCGAGTTCTGGGAGTCGCTCAACGCGTCGTCGAACATGAAGCTGCCGGTCGTCTACCTCGTCGAGGACAACGGCTACGCCATCTCGACGCCGATCGAGGTCAACACCGCGGGTGGCTCGATCTCCAAGCTCGCGTCGTCGTTCCCGGGGCTGTTCATCCAGGAGGTGGACGGCTGCGACCTCGTGGCGAGCTACGAGGTGATGCGCAAGGCGGTAGAGTATGCGCGGCAGCGAAAGGGACCGGCGCTCGTGCACGCCAAGGTGATCCGGCCGTACTCGCACTCCCTGTCCGACGACGAGGTGATGTATCGCCCCGCCGAGGAGCGCGACGCCGATGCGGCACGCGATCCCATCACGCAGTTCCCACGCTGGCTCGTCGCGCAGGGTCACGCGACCGACGCGGACATCGCGCGCATCGGTGAGGAGGTGGACGCGATCGTCCTCGCCGCCACCGACGACGCGCTCGCGCAGCCGCAGCCGGGCGCCGACACCGTCTACGACTTCGTCTATTCGCCGGACGTCGATCCGACCTCGGAGCAGTTCGACACGGAGGACGATCCGCAGTTCTCGGGCAACGAGACGACGATGGTGGATCTGCTGAACGCGTGCATGCGCGACGAGATGCGCCGCGATCCGCGCATTCTCGTCTTCGGCCAGGACGTGGCCGATGTGTCGCGCGAGCAGCACCTGGGGAAGGTCAAGGGGAAGGGTGGCGTGTTCAAGGTCACCTGGGGACTCCAGACGGAATTCGGCGGCACGCGGGTGTTCAACACGCCGCTCGCGGAAGCAACGATCGTCGGGCGCGCGATCGGGCTCGCGCTGCGCGGCTTCAAGCCGGTCGTCGAGGTGCAGTTCTTCGACTACATCTGGCCGGCATACATGCAGCTGCGCGACGAGCTGGCGACGATGCGCTGGCGCTCGAACAATGCGTTCGCGTCGCCGGTGGTCGTGCGCGTCACGTACGGCGGATACATCCGCGGCGCGATCTACCACTCGCAGACCGGCGCGTCGCTGTTCACGCACTGCCCCGGCCTGCGCGTGGTGTGCCCGTCCAACGCACTCGACGCGAACGGCCTGCTCCGGACGGCGATCCGCTGTGAGGATCCGGTGATCTTCCTCGAGCACAAGCATCTCTACCGGCAGACGTACAACAAGGCGGCGAACCCGGGTCAGAACTTCATGATCCCGTTCGGCAAGGGGCGCGTGGTGCGCGAGGGGACCGACGTGACGATCGTGACCTACGGCGCGACGGTGCAGCGCGCGTTCGCCGCGGCCAACCAGATGCAGGAGGAGCGCGGCATCAGCGCCGAGGTGATCGACCTGCGCACGCTGTCGCCGTGGGATCAGGAGCTCGTGTACGAGAGCGTGAAGAAGACGAACCGCGTGATCGTCGGCTACGAGGATTCCATCTCGTGGGGCTACGGCGCCGAGATCGCCGCGCGCATCGCCGACGACTGCTTCGCGTGGCTCGACGCGCCGGTGAAGCGGGTGGCGAGCGCGGACACCTTCGTGGGGTACGCGCCGCAACTCGAGGACGCGATCCTGCCGCAGGTGGAGACGTTCAAGAGCGCCATCGCCGATCTGATCGCTTTCTAGGGGTGCGACAGGGGTGACCTGACCCGCGGCGAGCGCGTCTTTAGTGATGCGCTCGACCTCCCACCTCGCCGGTCTCCTGGCGCTCGCCGCCGTCGCCATCACGTGCACGGACGCGCCGACGGCGCCGGGCGCACATCGCCCGGGCTACAGCGCGGCGCGGCTGGCGATGGCACCGAGCCTCTCCCCGACGGCCACGCGCGCATACAGCGCGCTGGCGTCGATGGGGATCAGCGTCACGCAGGTGCGCATCAGATTGCGCACCGCCGACGGGAGCGTCGCGCGCGACACCACCATCCAGTTCGGCGCCGACGACACGCTGCACATCCAGCTCCCGGTCGAGATCCAGGGAACGGAGCAATCGTTCAGCGCACTGATCGAGCTGCTCGATGCCAGCGGCACCGTGCTGTTCGCCCAGACGCAGGATGTGATCGCGCGTGCCGCGGGGCTGCCGGCCGCTCCATCGCCCGTCATCACCCTGGAGTACGTCGGCCCGGGCGCGACGGCACTCTCCATCGCAGTCACGCCGACCGACGTCACCGTGCCCTCGGGGGCGGAGCCGGTGCTGACGGCCGTCGGCACCGACGCCGCCGGCAGCCCGGTCACGAGCCTGCTCGTCGGATGGAGCTCGAGTGATGCGACGCTGGCGTCGGTGACCGCGGGGGGTAGCGTGGCGACGGTGCACGGGACCGGTCGCCGCGGCACGGTCACGATCACGGCGACCACGCCCACCGGCGTCGCCGGCTCGGCGCGGCTTACCCTGCTGCCGCTCCCCGGACGTCTCGTCGTCGTGTCCGGCGACACCCAGACCAGCATCGCGGGACAGCTGCTCGCGCAGCCGCTCGTCGTGGAGCTGCAGGGAGTGGATGGCGGTCCTATTCCCCAGGCGACCATCAGCTTCCGTGCGGTGACGGCGGGTGCATCGATCGGCACCACCACGGCGACGACCGATGCGATGGGGCGAGCCAGCACCTCTCTTACGGTGGGCAGGACCGCGGGCACCTACAGCTTCGAGGCGACGTCGGCTGGAGTCGCGCCGGTGACGATCTCCGCGACGGCGACGCCCGCGCCCGCGACGGTGCTGACGCTCGTCAGCGGGAACGCGCAGACCGATTCGACCGGGGCTGGGCTTGCGCCGCTCATCGTGCGCGCGTCCGACGAATTCGGCGCGCCGGTGGCCGGCACGACGATCACCTGGACGCGAATCGCGGGGCTCGGCACGCTCCGCACAACAGCGGATACGACCGACGCACAGGGGATGGCCAGCACCTCGTACGTGCTGGGTGCGCTGGCCGGCGCCGACACCGTGCGCGCCACGATC
>DASSIC010000151.1:0-2066 GCA_035692325.1 Gemmatimonadaceae bacterium
GATCACCTTCAACGGCACGAACAAGGCGAACGTGAGCGTCGCGATCGCCGGGATCACCAGCACGACGACGGTGGATCTCGGGGCGTGATGCCCGCGCCGTCGCTCGTCGACGGCGTCTGACAACGGGAGCGAAGGGCGGAACCCCGACAGCGTTACCGCCCTTCGCGCATCATTGGCGCGGAGCGTACGCATCGCTTGCTCGCGTCGTAGTATTGTTCCCCACTTCCCTCTCTCCGGAGCATCTTCGCCCATGCCGGGTTCGAGCAAGGTTCTTGTCGCCCTCCTACCGTTGTTGCTCGTGTGCGCCTGTGCTGGTGCGTCGAAGGATCCAGCCAGTGCGTCGGCGGCGGTGACCACTACCGCGCAGCCGCCAGAGCTGTTGCGTGGGACCCATCCCGAGCTGCGTGTGCCGACGTCCACGTCCACGCGGGCCACCGTTCGCATCGAGCTCGAGGTGATGGTGGACGAGAGCGGCCGCCCGGACATGCGCACCTTCAGGGCGGTCGGGCCGGGAGCGGACATCAATGCCGATGCGCTGCGCACGTGGATCGAAGGCGCCGGCTTCCGGCCGGCGCGCCTCGATGGCCGCGCCGTGCCCGGCCTCTTCAAGATGCGTCTCGAGGCGTCGGTGCGACGGATGTGATGTAGAGGGCGCGCCTCCGGAATGCATGGCTGGCGAGGCGAGGGCGGCGCGCCGGGCTGCAACCCCGTGAACCTCCTCGGGTACAAACCCGCAGGAGGTTTCCATGCGCATTCATGTCCGCCACCTCGCTCTCGGCGCGCTCGTTGCGGCCTCGACCGCCTTCGCCGCCCCTGTGGCCTCCGACGTCACCGAACAGGACGTCGCCGCCTCCAACGCCAAGGTCGTCATGGCGTACAACGCGCTCGTCGCCATGTGGGGCGACGACTTTGCCCAGCGCGGCGTCCGCTTCGCTCCCCCGGCGCTCGTACGCTATCGCGGCGCGGTGCGCACCGCATGCGGCGTCATGAACGGCAACAACGCCGCCTACTGCACGGCGCGCAACACCATCTACTTCGACGACGTCTTCGTCGCCCGTCAGGCCAAGGACGCCGCGCGTGATCTGGGCACCGACGGCGACATGGCGGCCGTCGGCATCATCGCCCACGAGATGGGACACGCCGTCGCCATCCAGCTCGGCGCCGATTCACCGGTGCCCTATTACAACGAGGCCACCGCCGACTGTCTCGCCGGCGCCTTCACCAGGCGCTCTGCCCAGGACGGCTCGCTCGAGCCGGGCGACCTCGACGAGGCGTTCCACGGCCTGGCCGCCGCCGGCGATCCCACGCCGCAGCTCACCGGCAACCGGCGCATCGACGCGCGCATCACCTACCGCGCCGCGCTCATGGGGCACGGCACGCGTGAGCAGCGCCTCGCCAACTTCCGCGCCGGCTACGACCGCGGGGCGGGGGCGTGCCTTTCCGAGCTCGCCTCGTAGCCGCGCCAGAAGCGGAAGTGACGCGAAATGATTAGCTTGCGGCTCCCACTAGTGGAGCACGAGGAATGACGTTCCGCAGGCAGCGCCGGGAAGACCCGGCGTACCTCACCGCGATGCGCGAAGCGAAGGAGCTGTTCGACGCCGAGATGGCGAAGAACAGCATGAAGGGCCGTGGCCGCCCCAAGACCGTCGTCGTCGCCACTCCTGCCGCAGCCGCGGAGGTGGAGATCGACCACGAGGTGGCCGACGAGATCGCCGACCTCCACGTGGAAGAGGAAAGCGACGAGGAGGTGGAGACGGAGGAGCTGGAGGTCGCTCCGCCCAAGGCCGCGAAGCCTGCGGCGAAGCCCGCGCCCAAGTCGGCGCCGTCCGCGAGCAAGTCCGTCGCGAAGTCGGCCAAGGCGCCTGCGCGCCCCGCCCCCGCAAAGAAGCCGGCCGCAAAGAAGAAGGCCGCCCCGGCGAAGAAGGCGGCCGCGAAGAAGCGCTAGCCCGCTGGCCCGCTCGGGCTAGCGCTTGTCCTTCTTGATCGGGATGGCGCGCTGCGACGTGGCGCGCGGCGTCGGTTCACGTGTCGCGACCGCGCCGCCCACCTCGGTGGTGTAGCTCCCC
>DASSIC010000152.1:0-2588 GCA_035692325.1 Gemmatimonadaceae bacterium
TCGCTCGTGCCGACCTCCTGCACGTAGCTCGCGCTCTGGACGAGCGGCGTGACGACGGGGCTGTCGGAGTCGTGCGAGCCTTCGCCGGCGTGCACCACGAGCGTGGGCAGCGCCTGGGCACGCGGGCGGCGTGGCGCGCTCACGCGAAGTGGCCGCGGCGCGTGTGCGAATCGAGGTCCGGCTTCACGACGCGCACGACCTCGGAGGGCGAGACGCCGGCGACGTCGCGCAGCACCACGTCGCCGCGCTTCACCTGCGCATCGACGGCGACCGTCGCGAGCTCCTGTCGCCGCGGCCCGTGCACCCACGCCAGCTCACCGTCGGTGAGCAGCCGCGCCTGCGCATCCTCGGGCGACAGCCGCACCTGCGGCCCCCGGTCCTCATCTGTCGCGCGCGTGCCGATGAACGCCGCGACGCGCAGCGGCCGGTTGCGCGCGTCGCTAGGCACGGGCGTCCGCGAGGCCGCCGACGGCGATGTACTCGTCGTCGAGCCGCATCACCAGCCGACGGCGATGCAGCCCTTCGAGCATCTGCGCACAATCGGCGGGCGGCGTACCGAGGGCCGAGGCGAGATCCGATGCCGCGGCGCGGCCCAACTCGTACACCTTGTTCCACGCCGTGCGCTCGCGGTCGTCCACGATGCCGCCGATGTGGGCGCTCGCGCCATCGGCCGCCTCGAGCACGAGCGCCAGGCGATGCCGTTCCAGCACCGCTTCGATCGCGTCCCAGTGGTCCTCGGTCACGCCGCGGAAGAGGAAGTAGGCCTCGCGATCACCCCGCTCCTCCGCCACGTAGCGCAGCAGGAGCTTCGCCACGACTTCATCGGCGCAGGAGAAGTCGATCATGCCGACGTGCGAGAAGTCGATCACGGTGAGCGTCCGCTCGCGCGAATCGGCGAGCAGGGCCTCGATCTGGGTGCGCACGGCGGCGCCGGTGGGCCGCGTCACCAGATTCGAATAGAGCTCGCACGACAACGTCTGTCGCAGCACGGAGCTGACGTCGATATGCATCATCATCGCGGGCCCCCGGAGACCCGCTCTGGTATGGTGACTTGAACCTGAGCCCCCGGGAAGGGGGCGAGCTTTTCGAGCAGCGGCACGTCATCGTCCCAGCTCGGGACGATCGCGATCTTCGCCGTGCCGCTGCGAACGCTCACCTTCCCGTCCCACCGGCCGACGTAACGTCGAACACCCGCAAGCCCCTGGCCGCGACCTGGGTCACGAAACCGGCTCACGCCGCGGATGACGGCCTCTTCCAGCGCGGCGGCATCGTCCCAGCGATCGCTGCGCACGCGGCCCGGCGCGCTCTCGAGCGACTGCCGAAAGCCGAGCCCCGCATCGCACACCGCGATCACCACGACGCGGCGGTTGGCGAGCCGCTTGCGCCAGGTGTACGTCTGCACGCCGACCCATCCGCCGCGGCCGGCGTGCTCGACGATGTTCTGGCACACCTCGGAGAGCGTCATCGCGAACCCCACCGTCGCCTTGGCGTCGATGTTGAGCTCCTTGCTGAGGATCTGCTGTGCCTTCTGCTGGATGCGACCCACCACCTCGTGCACGTCCTCGCTCTTCACGACCGGCGTGATCTCGAGCAGCACGCTCGACTCGCCGCCCCGCGCCTTCGGCACGGCGCCGTGCAACTCATAAATCTCTTCGGCGTGCTTGAAGAAGCCGGTGCGCGCCCAGTACGACGCGGTCTCCTCGGCGTCAGGCGCGGTGAAGGTGGCGCGCGTCTCACGCGTCTGGCCGAGCGCCAGCAGCGCGGTCAGGCCATAGGGCGACGCCCAGCGCGTGTGACGCGCGTCCACGACGAGCTTCGCGTCGGCGGGCACCGCCGCGAGCTGCTCCACCACCTGCTCGAACGAATGGTCGTCCAGCGAGGGAGGGACGGTGATGACGCTGGTCACGAGAGGCTGAGTTCTCCGCGCAGGTGGGCCGCGAGTCCGGTGGCGCCTCGGTGCCCGACGTTCCGGGCCGCGGCCTGATTCGCCGCGCGCATCGCGTCCGACAACTTATCACCGGCGACCATGCGAGAGAAATAGGTCGCGCCCCAAACATCTCCACATCCGGTGGGATCGCCCGGCCCATTGACAACGGCTGCGGGCACCAACTGAGTCCGCGACGCGCCGAGCGCCCCCGTGCCGCCGCGCGGCGACGTGGACAGTCCGCCGCGACTGGGAAGATCACATATCGTGTCGAATCCCGGCGCGGCGACGTACACCGCGCCGCGCTTGCCGAGGGTCACGAGCAGGCACGACACGCCGGCGGCGAGCGCCGTGGCGGCGAGACTCATCGCGTCGGGCGCGACGGTCGCCTGCTCCTCCTCGTTCATCTGAAGGAAGTCGAAGCAGCCGCACCACGCGGCGAGATTGGGAATCGGCCGCGGCGTTCGCAGCCCGTCGGGCTGCACCGCCATCGCCAGCATGTGCAGATCGCAGTGGATCGGGAAGTCGTAGCTCTGCCGCACGAGCTGCGCCGTCTCGAGATCGAGCTCCCATCCGCTGAGAAAGTTGACGTACAGCGCATCGAGGCGGGCCTGGTCGAGCAGCGGCTTGAGCGCGAGCCAGCTCCACGCGGGAATGCCGCCCG
>DASSIC010000153.1:0-7790 GCA_035692325.1 Gemmatimonadaceae bacterium
GGGACAGAACTACGCCGAAGTCGCGCTGCGACGGAACAGCTCCGTGCCCTTCCCGGTCAAGCTGCGCCTCCGTTTCGCCGATAATACGACGCAGGACGTCACCCTTCCGGTGGAGATCTGGTCCCGCGCCGATCGCTACAATGCGATGCTCGCGGTCAAGGCTCCCGTGACCGGCGCGCGGTTGTGGGCCGATGGATCCGCGCCCGATTTCAACAGCACGAACGACGTGTGGGGCACACCGCCGGCCGCCGCCACAGCGGCGTCTACCGCTGGAGGGCTGAGCGGCGACATCGGCGGGAAGCCGTTGCCCTGAGCGATACGCCGCGAAATCCGGCGACCGTCGGGAGTCTCCCGAATGGTTGCCGGATTTCGCGGCGGTTAGATTGCGCGTTCTGCCGCTGCAGCACGAAGCACGAGCGGTTGGGTTTTCACATTGGAGCAAGTCATGTTCGAATTCGGTGCGTGGGCCAGCAAGTGGTGGATTCCGGTACTCTTCGTCGTCGTCGCCGGACACCTCACCAATGTGTGCGTCACCCTCTTTCTGCATCGCGCGCAGACGCATCGCGGCGTGCGGCTCCACGCCATCGCTGCCACGCCGATGCGGATCTGGCTCTGGTTGACGACGGCCATCGTCACGAAGGAGTGGGTGGCGTGCCATCGGAAGCACCACGCCTTCGCTGACCGCGAGGGCGATCCGCACAGTCCGGTAGTCGAAGGGCTGCGTGAGATCCTGCTCAAGGGCGCCTTCTACTATCGCAAGGCGGTGCGTCAGCCGGGCATGCTCGAGAAGTACGGAAAGGGAACGCCGAACGACTGGCTGGAGCGGCACCTGCTCACCCCGTTGAACTGGAGCGGCGTGCTGCTCATGCTCGGGATCGACGTCTACCTGTTCGGCTTCTTCGTCGGCCCCCTCGTGTGGGGGATCCAGATGATCTGGATTCCGCTCTGGGCCGCCGGCGTCATCAATGGCATCGGGCACGCACTCGGCTATCGCAACTTCGAGGTCAAGGACGAAAGCCGGAACATCTCGCCGATCGCCATCTGGCTCGCGGGAGAAGAGCTCCACAACAATCACCACGCCGATCCCAAGAGCGCCAAGTTCAAGGCGAAGTGGTTCGAGTTCGACATTGGCTGGATGTACATCCGCGTCCTGAAGTTGATCGGGCTCGCCAAGATCGAGTATGCGCGCAACTACGGCTCCGATGCCAAGCGCCGGGACGAGCACGCCGTGATTGCCGCCTGACGGCGCGATCGTGAACGGTGATCCGTGAACGGTGATCGGTAACAACGTTCGACCGAAGGCACCCTGGGCTGTCAGCCCGGGGTGCCTTTGCCGTTTGCACGGTTCACGGTTCACGGATCACCGTTCACCGGCTCCCTCGATCCCTTAGATTCCGCAGCAGACACCATCGCCCCGAGGAGCCCAGCATGCCCGCCACCGTCACCTGCGTCCGCTGCGGACAGACGCGCGCCGGATTCGAGCGTCCACCCTTCCCCGGCGCCATCGGTGCCCGCGTCCTCGGCGAGATCTGTCAGGACTGCTGGGGCCAATGGCTCAAGCAGCAGACCATGCTCATCAACCATTACGGGCTCAACGTGATGGACCCGCAGGCACGAAGCTTCCTCACCAAGAACATGGAGGCCTTCCTCTTCAAGAAGGGGGGCGAGGAAGAGGTCGATACCACCAAACAGGGGACGATCACATGGTAGGACGCTCGGTTGGGCGCGCGAGAATGCGACTCGGCTTCATCGCGCTGAGCCTCGGCGCCGCAGCGTGCGCGACGGGCGGCGCATCCGGTCCCACCGGCTCTCCGGTTCCCACCAGCGGCACGACGGTCGTGTCCAGTGCGGAGCCCGCGGCAGCGGCGAGGCGTCCCGATCGCGCGGCCGACCTGCGGTGGGCCGACTCGGTGCTTGCGACCCTGTCGCTGCGCGACAAGGCGGCGCAGATGGTGTGGCCATGGGTACTCGGCGACTATACCCCCGATGACGACGCCAACTTTCGGCGCGTCCAGGGGCTCATCCGCGACCAGCACCTGGGTGGCCTGATCATCTCCGTCGGCTCGCCGACGGAGATCGCGGCGAAGCTCAATGCGCTCCAGCGCGCTGCCCCGCTTCCGCTGCTCGTCGGCGCGGATCTCGAAACGGGCGCGGCCTTTCGCGCGCGCGGTGGCTATTTCCTTCCGAATGCGATCGACCTCGGCGGTGCGACGGGATTCCCGTACGAGATGGGGATCGGCGCCTCGCGTGACAGCGCGCTGGCCTACGCCATGGGACGCGCTACCGCGCTCGAGGGACGCGCGCTCGGCATCCACATGGCGTTCGCGCCCGTAATGGACGTCAACAACAACCCGAAGAATCCGGTCATCTCGCTCCGCTCCTTCGGCGAGAATCCGCAGCTCGTGGCCAGTCTCGGCGCCGCCTTCATCCACGGCATCCAGGAAAACGGGATGCTCGCGACGGCGAAGCACTTTCCCGGACATGGCGACACCGAGCAGAACTCGCACCTCGAGCTCGCCCGCGTGGACGCGAGCCGTGCACATCTCGACAGCGTCGAGCTCGTGCCGTTTCGCGCCGCGGTGAACGCTGGCGTGCGGGGCGTGATGACCTTTCACGGTCTGATCCCCGCGCTCGATACCACGCCCATCGCCGCGACGCTGAACCCGCGCATCATGACCGACCTCCTGCGCGGCACGCTCGGCTTCCAGGGGCTCGTCATCACCGACGCGCTGGACATGAACGGCGTGCTCGGCAAGATGTCCATGGGTGAGGTGACCCAACGCGCCGTCGTCGCCGGCGCTGACGTGCTGCTCATGCCGACCGACAACGTCGCCGCGATCGACGCAGTGGTGGACGGCGTGCGGACGGGGCGGTTTCCGGAAGCGCGCATCGACGCGTCCGTACGAAAACTGCTGGCGGCCAAGCACGAGATGGGATTGGATCGTCAGCGCTTCGTCGACGTACAGGCGATGCGCGCCGTGGTCGGCGACAGTGCGAACCAGGCTGCCGCGCGGCTCGCTGCCGAGCGGGCGATCACGCTCGTGAAGGACTCGCTCGATGTCGTGCCGCTGGGGCGCATGCCGCGCACGGCGCGCGTCGTGAGCATCACCATCGCTCCTCGCGTCGATCTCGCCGCCGGGAGCGCCTTCAATGCCGAACTGTCGCGCACCTTCCCCTCCATCCGCACGTTGACGCTGTCGCCCGAGTCGCTCTACGGTGCCGCGTCGGGCGCCGGAGCCGGCGCCGCGGTGGCGGGTGGTACGTATGTCGCCAGCCCGCAGCCGGCGCTCTTTCCGGCATCGGTGGAGAATGCGCTGCGCGCGGCGCAGGGCGCGGACGTCGCGATCGTGTCGTCGTACTTCGGTGCGAGCTCCTCCACTGCCAAGCTTGCCGCGCCGGAAGGAATGGCATCGCTCATCGACGGTCTGCAGAAGAGCGGCACGAAGGTGATTCTCGCGACCTTCTCGAACCCGTACATCGCGAGCGAGCTGCCGCCCACGTCGGCGTATCTCGTCGCGTGGGGCAGCATGCCGGTCTCGCAGCGTGCGGCCGCACGCGCACTGCTCGGCACGGCCCCGATCTCCGGACAGCTCCCGATCACCATTCCGGCAGTTGCCGGTTACGGTGCGGGACTGCGCCGTGACGTGCTCACCACGCAACCGTCGGTCGGCACAGCGCCGTAACTGACGCGGCCATCAGTAGATGGCGAGCGGCACTCTCCGTCCGACATCGTGACCTGCCACTTCGTCCGTTGACTCGCGTTCGGGAAAGGCGTATATCACCGTTCACGCCGTCACGGCCTTTTGCAGCAAAGTGATACTATTCAGGCCGACGGTTGCGAAGTGCGCCCTTGACATTAGTGGCTGTTTGTTACTAATTCGCGCGTCATGCGCGAGCGCCCTTCCGTTCCGATGAAGTCAGCCGTCCGCCGGACGACGCTCGCCGTGGACGTCGTGGTGCTCTCACCTCGGGCCGAGGCGCTCGCCGTGCTCCTCGTGCGCGCTCCGGCCGGCGCACGCGAACGGTGGACCCTGCCGTGGGACGCCCCGCAGCAGAACGAGGGACTCGAGGACGCCGCTTCGCGCATCACCGAAGCCGTGCTCGGCTCGGCACCCGCCTTCTTCGAGCAGGTCGGCGCCTTCGCCGACGGCAAGCGCCACCCCGGCGACGCCGACGTGTCGATCGGCATCGTGGCACTCGTGCCCGCCCGTGCGGAGGCTCCCGCCACCGACACCGAGTGGTTCCCGCTCAACGCCCTGCCGACCCTCGCGCCGCGCCATCGCGCCGTCGTGGAGCGGGCCGCCTCCGTCGCCCGGCAACGCGTGGACCAGTCGCCACTCGCCTTCCGGTTGCTCCCCTCCACCTTCACGCTCAGTGATCTCCAGAGCGTGTATGAACTCCTGCTCGGCCGGCGCCTGCACAAGGCCAGCTTTCGCCGCGCCCTCCAGGCCAGCTACCTGGTGGAGCCGACCGACGAGTGGCGGAGCGAAGGACGCGGCCGTCCGGCGCAGCTCTTCCGCTTTGCGCCGAAGAAACGCCGGGGCGCCCGGCGCGGCGTGCGGTTCGACCTCTTCACCGAGTAGCGCGTTCCAGGGCCTGCGCGCCACGCTCTTGCGCGTGGCACATTAGTCGCAATATGTTATTTAGGTCCAATCAGGGGCGCCCATGCTCGACTACCTGGACGGGTTGTGCGCGGCGCTGCTCGCGCGCAATGGAACGGAGATCCGACGCCTCCTGCGCCATCCGCTGGCGCGGGCGCTCCCGCGTCGCGTGCGCGAGGAGGGATACGCCATCGCTCGCGCCGGCCCCGAGAGCTTTCGCGCTCCCGTGCAGACCCTCCACTTCTACCACCAGACGCTCCACCTGCTCGGCGCCCGGCCGGCGGTGCGCGCCGAGGCCGGATCCGTTCCCGACGCCCCGTCCGCGGGCGAGAGCCGCCAGATCGAGATGCCCCTGCGCGCCGCCGGCGGCTGAACTAGTCTCCGCGCCGCACTTCCCGTCGGCGGCGGAGGACACGCCGCGCGATTGCCGCGTTGTCCCGCGCGATCCGGAAGCACTCGGCCACCACCGCGTTCTCGTCGTCCCCCTCGACCTCCTCGACCACCAGTGGAGCGGCCTCGTTGCGCCGCGGTGACTCGTTGCGCGGTTCGATCACCACCCGGCCGTGAAGCCGCTCCTGGGCGACGTCGCCGCGGTCGCTCATCACCAGCTCCACCCGGACATAGCCGCCGCCCGGCATCGGCCGCGTGTACAGCGGTTGACTGACAACCGGATGCGTCCCCGTGGCTCCGGCCTCGTGCCGTGGATCAAGCACGTGTCCCTCCCCGTCCACTGCGTTTCCGCCCACGTTGCGGCACCGTTGCCGTCAGCGTGCCGTCGAGCATCTCCATCGCGCGCGTCACCGCGCGCGTCGTCACCGGGCGCTCGGCGAGCGCGGCGCCGAACAGATCGCCCACCCTCGCCACCCGGCGTGGCATTGTCTTCACCGTGAACGCGTCCATGCGCAATCTGCCTGTCAGCTCACGTGCTGCGAGCGGTGCGGAAACCGTCGCTCCCGGCCGCGCGCGCACGCTGTACGCACTCGCCGCGCTCTTGCCGCGCGCGTTCTGCATCGCGTCCACGTAGATCGTTCCCTTCGGACGCGCTCCGATCGATCGCTCCACTGTCGCGCGCTCCGGCCGAGCGGCGGCTACTACCCGAGCGATTCCCATCGCCAGGCGGGCTGACGTCTCGTATGAGCTACCCCGGGGCAGCGCGATGACCAGATGAATGCCGCTCGAGCCCGACGTCTTGACCGCCGCCGGCAGATCGCATTCCCCGCATACTCGCAGCACGTCGCGCGCCAGCTCGACCACTGCCGAGAACGGCACGTCGTCGCCAGGATCGAGATCGATCAGGCAGCGGTCCGCCGCATCGATGTCCGAGACGCGCGAGAGCCAGGGGTGCACCTCGATCGCCCCCAGCTGCACGGTATAGAGCAGCGTAGCCAGGTCGCCACCGATGATCCGCTGGCGATCCCCCTTTTCCTCCGTCGGCAGCGCCTTCGTCTGCACGACGTCGGGAACGTGCGGACCGGCGTCCTGCTGGAAGAACATCGGCCCGCCAACGCCGTCCGGGTAGCGCTTCAGCACCAGTGGCCGCCCGGCGATGTGAGGGAGCAGCACGGGCGACACACGCGCGTAATAGCGCATCAGCGCACCCTTCGTCACGCCAGCTTCCGGGAAATACGGCTTCCCCAGGTTGGAGACGTGCAGTGAGACGCCGCGGCCAAGGTCCAGGTCGCCCTCGCCATCGCCGCGCTCGATCGCCATCAGCTGCGTCTCGACGTCGTCGGGAGTGGCCGCTTTGGCGCGGCCGGACGCCGCCTTGCTCGACGACGTGGCTCGCTTACGCGGCGTCATTCTTCATCTCCCCGGTGCCCCAGCGCTGCAGGCTGACCCCCTCGATGGTCACGTCGCGTGCCGCCTTGTCGTCGCGGGTGCCCAGGAAGATCGGCTGCCGCAGCAGACGCTCCTTGGTCCACTCCGCGAACTTCACCTCGACGACGACCTTGGGCGCAACCCAGTGCGCGCGCTCGTTGGTGCGCGGCACAACGGCGAATGGCGATGTCTTGCGCGCGTGCTTCTCGAGCAGCGCGTACATGTCTGCCAGCCCCTGGCGTGTAAACCCGCCGCCCGTGTGGCCGACGTAGATGAAGTCGCCCTGCTTGTCGTACGCGCCAAGCAGCAGGGCGCCAATGTGCTGCCGCGAGTTGCGCGGCTCGGTGTATCCACCCACCACGAACTCGGCACGGAAGAGCAGCTTGAGCTTGCGCCACGCGTCGGTGCGCGCGCCAGCATGGTACCGCGCATCCGTACGCTTCGCGATGATCCCCTCCCAGCCGGCACGCCGTGCGCGCGACAGCATCGTGGATCCGCGCGCGCTCGTATCGCTGATGGTCAATGTGGCGTCATCCGGATCGCCCGCGTCGTCGAACAGCGCCTCCAGACGGTCGCGTCGCTCGCGCCACGGCCGCTCCACCAACGAGCTGCGTCCATCGCGCAGAAGGTCGAAGACGACGAGCGTCGTGGGTGACTCCACGGCGAGTCGCACGATCTCGTCCGCTTCCTTGAGATGCATGCGGGCCTGGAGCTGCTGGAACTCGCTCGCTTCCGGCGTCACGACGCCGCGGCGACGGCGGCGCTTCCGCGCCACTACCTCGCCGTCGAGCAACAGCGGGCGGCCCGCACGCCGAGCCAGCTCGCGCAACGCGAGCACGAGCTCCGGAAACTGCGTGCTCTTTTCCTTCCCGTTGCGCGTGACGAGACGCACCTGCCGAGTGGAGACCTCGGCGATCACCCGCATCCCATCGTACTTCGGCTCGAAGATCCAATGCGCCCCTGTCGGCAGCTCGTGGCCGAGAGTGGCGTACATCGGTTCGGGAACGCGCGACGATGGGGAGGGCACGCGGCTGAGGGGGGCAAAACGGGTGCCCCGCACGGCAGGCATGCAAACGACGCGCGCCCCGGAGCGACGGGCTCCGGGGCGCGCTGCAAGCTGGCCGTGAGAATCAGCTGGTCTTGGTCACGTCGGCCGCTTGGGGGCCTTTCTGGCCCTGTACGATCTCGAACTCGACCTTGTCTCCTTCGGCGAGAGACTTGAAGCCGTTTCCCTGGATGGCGCTGAAGTGCACGAAGACGTCGGGACCACCTTCCCGCGAGATGAAGCCGAAGCCCTTCGCGTCGTTGAACCACTTCACCGTGCCGTTGATGCGAGCCATGAGCCGTACCTCTTACCAGAACTGAGCCTGA
>DASSIC010000154.1:0-5959 GCA_035692325.1 Gemmatimonadaceae bacterium
CCTGCGCACGCGCACCCTCTGGCTGCCGATCGTCGCGCACGCGGTGAGCAATCTCGCCATCGCGCTCACCGGACTGCCCGACGCGCTGAATCACGCGCCTTCGGAGCCCGACACGCTCGCCACGCTGCGATCGCAGTGGCCGCTCGGTGTGCTCGCGTTCGTCGCGGGTATCGCGCTGCTGTGGTGGTACGTGCGGCGCTACTGGGCGAATGGGACTTTGCGCGCCGTGCTCGCGGGCCCCGTACCGTACGACGTCTACGCCGCTTCGGCGACCGGATCGCCGGACTCCACTTCCGCCTCGTAGTCCTCCGTGCGACGCACGGCGCGCAACACCGTGCTCCCCGCGGCCACGGCGCCGAGCAGGATGTAGATGTAAAAGGTGTAGAAGCGCCACCAGATGAGAGCGGCGGCGAAGAGCGACACCGGAATCGCGTCGCCGAGTGCTGCACGGAAGGCCATCTCCACCGCGCCGCCGCCGCCGGGTGCCGGCACCACCGCCGCTCCGTAGAGGAAGCCCAGGGGCCAGAGCGCAAGCGGCGCGAGCGGTGCCGACGCGACGCTCGTCAGCACGAGCGCGGGGAGCACGGTGAGGCGGATGCCCACGTGCACCACCGACGCGAAGAAGGCGGCGATGGCCGGCCGCGGGTCGACGTGCTCCACCGAATCGATCGTGGCGCGCAGCTTCCGAAGCGCGCGCTGGATGGTGCGCCAGCGGCCCGCGTGCAGACGAAGCCGGCGAGCCCACCGCGGTGGCGGCCCACCGGCGTTGCGACGCGACAGGAACAGCGCCGCCGCGCCGATGCCCAGGATGACCGAGGCGTACGTCCCCACGAGCCCGACGAGCGTGAGCACCACCGCACCGGCGTGGCGGAAGATGATCGCCACCGCGAGCACCACCGCCGCGAGAGAGAACACCTCGAGAAAGAGCTCGGCGTACAGGATCACGAGCACGCTCGACGACGCGAGTCCCGACTCGGCGAGGATGAAGAAGCGCGCCGGCTCGGCGCCGCTGCGGGCGGGGGTGATCGCGGCGCCGAAGTCGCCGCCGAGACAGGTGCGGAGTGCCGTGCCGAAGGGAAGACGGATGCCCGCCGCCTTGGCGCTCCAGCGGATCTTGAGGGCGCGCGCCACCACCTCCACCGCCACGGCGAGGATGGCGAACAGATGCGCCCGCGGCGGCAGGGCGAGCGACGTTCCCTGCTGCGACCACCCCAGGATCATGTAGAGCGAGACTCCGATCGTCGCGGCGAAGGAGAGCGCGGTGAGGAGCCAGCGGGTGGGAGTCATCAGGCGGGCGGGCGGGGCATCATGGGAAGGTACAGCGTGGAAAGCGGTACGGCTCTTCGCCTGACGCCGCCCGCCTCGCAGGAAGGCGAACATCTTGCCCCTTCCGTCACACATGAGTCGTTACACCTTCGCCACTACGGTGCGACGCACGGGGCGTGTCACGCACGGGCAGCAGCGCACGATCGACCTGGTGAGTGGACGGGAGCGCGTACCGGCCGTCTGGCTCACGCCGAGCGTGAGCGGACGCGTCCCCGCGGCGCTGCTGCTGCATGGCTTCTCGTCGAGCAAGGAGCGGATGGCGCAGGCGATCGGACGCGCGCTGCTGGCGCATGGTGTCGCGTCGCTGGCGCTCGACCTACCGTTTCATGGTGAGCGCGAGGGTGTCGACCGCGAGATCCCGAAGAATCCGCTCGCGCTCGTGGCGGCGTGGAAGACGGCCGTCGCCGAGTCGCGCGCCGCGACGACATGGCTTGGGGCGCAGCCTGAGGTCGATGACAGCCGCATCGGTGTCGTGGGCTACTCGCTCGGCGGATTCCTCGCGCTGATGACGGCCGCCGAGGAGGAGCGACTGCGCGTCGTCGCGCTTGCGGCAGCCGGCGACCTCCCCGATCGAACCCCCTACGCCGCGCTCGTGCGAAGCCTGATCGACCCCCTGCGTGCCGCGAGCCGGCTCGACGGTCGGCCACTTCTGCTCGTCAACGGGAAGCGCGACACGCCCACACGCCCGGCGCAGGCCGAGCGCCTGTTCGCCGCGGCCCACGAGCCGAAGACGTTGCGCTGGTACGAGGGTGGGCATTGGCCACCACACGCCGTGATCGAGGGGACGGCCAAGTGGGTGGCAGGGCAGCTGACTTCGCGCGCGTAGGACGTACGGCCGTTCGCACGGCCTTTCAGCGCCCAAGCCGGGCGTACATCTCGAACCATGGCGCCGTTTCTTCCGACACCCGCGCAACGAGCCGCATCATTCGCTTGAGCGCACGCTCCTCGACGCGCGCCCATGGACGCGTCCAGCGATCGGCGATGGGGACGAGCACGTCACCCTCGACGTGCTCCACCTCGAACCCCTGTCGCGCCAGCATGCGCGCGAGCGACGACGGGGTGAAGCCATACCGATAGGGAAAGCCGAGCAGGTTGTTCTGCGCCAGCCACTCCCGCGCCAGTGGCGCGAGACGGGTACGCAGCAGCGGTCGCATCTTCGCGTAGCACGCGCCGTTCGGCACCCGCACGGCCACCATCCCTCCTGGCACGAGATGCCGCCGAGCGGCGCGGATGGCCGACGTGGGGTCGGCGAGCTGATCGAGACAGTTCCAGATCGCCACCACGTCGGCGCGCCGGTCGGGGTCGAGCGACTCGATCGGACCATCGTGCACGGCGAAGCCGAGCGAGCGGGTGAAGCTGTTCGCACAGGCATTGACATCGACGCCGGAAAAGCGCCAGCCGGCGTCGCGGGCCGAGGCGAGAAAGGCGCCGACGTAGCTGCCGACCTCGATGCCGCTACCCACTCGCCCGAACACGCGTGTCAGGCGGGCGGCCTGCGCGGCGTACGACGCGCGCTGGGTCTCGTGCAGGGCGCGCATTCGCTCGGTCGTCGGGCTCTCGTCCTCGTACGACGACGCCAGCTCCTGCGGCCGTTCCACGGGGTTGCGATACACGAGCCCGCACTCCGCGCACCGCACCACGCGCAGCGGCGCGTGCTGCGAGAAGGCGACACGATCCATCAGCTGCGCGCTCGGCGTCTCCGGCCGCAACCGCCGCGAGTGGAAGGCCCACAGCGCCTCCACCTCGGCCTTCATCTCCTCCGGCGACGCAAGCTCCGTCGCCTCGGCGCCACCGCACACGGCGCAGCGGGCGAGCTCATATGACACGGTCAAGGGACGGGGAGCCAGGGACGGTGAACGGTGAACGGTGAACGGTGAACCGTAAGGGCAAACGGCGAACCCACGTCCGTTGCGCGCGCCCGCTTGCGAACGTCCATGCACAGACCCGATCATCCCCGCCATGCCGCCAGTCTCGCGTTCCGCCGCCACCGTCAAGACGACCGAACTTCTGGCCGAGGGCATCCGCTACGAGCGCGGCGGCGTCACGGCCCGCGCGCTCGACTGCTTCGTCGAAGTCACCGAGCGCTGGCGTGAGGATCCCGCCGCGGCCGCCGAAGCGTGGTGGCGGCTGGCCAACCAGCATCGCCTCCAGTCCCACTGGCTCGAGGCGCTGGACGCGGCGCGCGCCGGCGCCACCCTCGCGCGCGAGCACCAGCTGCCGAACCAGGAGGCCGACGCCCTCAACATCGAAGGGGCGATCTGGATGACCCGCGGCGACTATGCAGCGGCGCGTCCCCTGTTCGAGCGTACGCTCGAGCTCGCGCAGACGTCGTGCACCCGAGCCAAGGCGCTCCAGAACCTCGGCGGCATCGCCGGCGAGGAGCGCGCCTTCGACGAGGCGGAGCGGCTCTTCCTGGAGTCGCGGCGCGAGTACGCCAAGGCGGGCGACACCCGCGGCGAAGCGGTCTCGATGCTCAACCTGGGCCGGCTCCAGCTGGAGCGCGGCGATCTGACCGGCTCGCGCGAGACGCTCGAGACGGCGGTGGGCGCCGCGCGCGTATCGGGCGATCTCGAGATGCACGCCGCCGCGATGCTCAACCTCGGCATGGTGCTCAGCGCGCTCGGCCAGATCGGCGACGCGGAAGAACGCATCACCACCGCATATGGGCAGTTTACGATCGCCGACATCCCGGTGCAGCGCGTGCGCTGCCTGATGCAGCTCGCGCGGCTGGCCGTGCAGCGCGACGAGTCCATCACCGCGCGCGTCTGTCTCACGCACGCACGCGACGTCGCCGCCGGTGCGCAGCTCCCCCGCGAGCTGCGCCTCATCGCGGAGCAGCTCGACGCAAGTCCGGCGTGATTTAGCGCACACCCCAAGGGCGATGTGACGCGCCGTTGGTGGCACACGTTTGGCACTATTGGGTAGGAACGAACCGATGGTGCCGTGGCTGACGGTGGCCGCGACCATGCTGCTCACACACAGCATTCGAGGCCGTCCCATGCGTATCCGTCTGCTCCTCGCCGCCGCCGCCGCGCTCACGCTGGCCGCGTGCGCCGACTCGTCCACCGCGCCCCGTCTCACACCGACCGGCGCCTCGAAGGACGACATTACCTGCCGCTCGGGCTATCACATCGCCACGCGCGACGACGGCACCCAGTACTGCGAGCAGGACGCCATCATGAGCGCCACCACCGCGACGCTGAACAGGGCGCCGTGAGCCTGTGCGCCCCGGCCTCTTGCGAGGCCGGGGCGCCGCACGCTACTTCGACGGACTGACCATCCACCGTCCGTCGGAGGCTTGCACGTGATCGGAAAACCCCTCAGCGGCGCCGCGATATTCGTCGGCGCCGTGCTGCTCTCGTCGTCGCCCGCGCTCGCGCAGCGCACGATGCGTCCCGACAGCGCGCGCGACACGCGCCCGAGCATCCCGCTCGATCAGCCGCGACTCGGCGTCGCCACGCTCGATACCGCCGCCCTCAACACCCTCCGCTGGCGTGAGCTCGGCCCCTTCCGCGGCGGCCGCAGCGTCGCCGTCACGGGGTCGGCCGCGCGGCCCAACGAGTACTACATGGGCACCACCGGCGGCGGCGTGTTCAAGTCGCTCGACGGCGGACAGTCGTGGGCGCCGATCACCGACAAGTATTTCGGCGGCACCATCGGCGCCATCGCCGTGTCGCCGTCGAATCCGGACATCGTCTACGTCGGCGGTGGTGAATACCCGATCCGCGGCAACGTCTCGCACGGCGACGGCGTGTGGAAGTCGACCGATGCGGGCAAGACCTGGACGTCGCTCGGACTCGAGGCGACGAGACAGATCGCGCGAGTGCGCGTGCATCCCACGAATCCGGATCTCGTCTACGTCGCCGCGCAGGGCAACGTGTGGACGCCCACGCCGGACCGCGGCATCTACCGCTCGAAGGACGGCGGCAAGAGCTGGTCGAAGATCCTCTTCCGCAACGATTCCACCGGTGCGAGCGACCTCGCGATGGATCCGTCCAACCCGAACGTGCTGTACGCGACGTTCTGGCAGGCGGGGCGCACGCCGTGGATGCTCGTGTCCGGCGGGCCCGGCAGCGCGATCTTCAAGAGCACCGACGGTGGCGACACCTGGACCGACATCTCGCACAATCCCGGGCTCCCCGCGGGACTGCTCGGCAACATGGGGATCGACGTCTCCGGCGCGAAGCCGAGTCGCGTGTACGCCATCATCGAGGCCGACTCCGGGGGCGTGTATCGCTCGGACGACGCGGGCGCCACATGGACGCGCACGAACAGCGATCGCTCGCTGCGCCAGCGTGCGTGGTACTACACGAAGATCCACGCCGATCCCAAGGACACGAACGTCGTCTACGTCAACAACGTGAGCTTCCAGAAGTCCACCGACGGCGGGAAGACCTTCCGCCCCGTGCGCGGCATTCCGCACGGCGACTCGCACGACTTCTGGATCGCGCCGAACGACAACCGCCGCTTCATCGAGGGTGACGACGGTGGCGCGAGCGTGTCCACCGACGGCGGCCGCACCTGGACGGAGCAGGACTACGCCACGGCGCAGTTCTATCACGTCATCACGACGACGCACTTTCCCTATCACGTCTGCGGCGCGCAGCAGGACAACAGCACGCTGTGCGGGCCG
>DASSIC010000155.1:0-2700 GCA_035692325.1 Gemmatimonadaceae bacterium
TATCGGTGGCCGCCTCGATCCGCTTCATCTCGGCGATCGCGAGTGGGCAGGTGGAGGTGCAGTGCGTGTAGGCCATCGCCAGCACCTGCGGACGACCGGCGAGGGACGAGAGTCGGCGCTGATTGTCGTGCTGGTCGCGCCAGTGGGAGCCAAGGTCGTAAATCGACCAGCGCTCGGCCTCATCGCGCACCGGCTGTTCAGGCGCGCGAACGGGCGTTGCGCGTGCGCAGCCGGCGACGAGCGAGAGGGCGACGAGAAGCAGCAGGCGAGCGCGCATGGATGTCAGAGAGCGAGGTCCGCGGCGCAGCGGAAGCCGACGCCGGAGACGGTGGAGCGTGCGGTGAGGGCAGCACGCATCGCGTAGCGAAGGAAGGCCGCGTAGTCGGAGGGATCGGAGGCACCGATCGCCGCGCTGGCGCAGAAGAGGCGGTGGTCGCGCGCATCCTGGCCGCTGCCCGCGGCGCGCGAATCGTCGGCGACCACGACGCCGTTGAAGTCGAGGGTCCACTCCCACACCAGGCCGTGCAGGTCGCGCACGCCGTACACGTTGGTGAAGCCGCGGCCCACCGATCCCGGCAGGGTGGAAGAACGCGCCGAGTAGAGGGAGAGGAGGCGGCGACGGAAGTCGGGATCGCGCGTCGCGTCGGCGCGCGTCTCGCTCGCCGCGGCGGCGAGCTCCCATTCGTCGACCGTCGGGAGGCGCTTTCCCTGCGCGGCGCAGAACGCCCTGGCAGCAAACCAGGAGACATTCACGACGGGACGCCGCAGATCGGCGGGAGTGCCGGCGTTCGCGGCCGCCGGCCAGTCGGCGAGGTATCCGCGCTGGGCGAAAAGCGGGCGAATGGCGTCGCGGCGCCATGCCGGGTGACTCTGGACGAACGCGAGGAACTGTGCGCGCGTCACCGGCTCCCGATCGAGCGCGAACGAGGCGACGCGTACGCTGGCATCACCCCGCGCGACGTAGAGCGGGCGATAGCTGCCGCCGGGGATGCGCGCCATGGTGCCTGCGCCCGCGACCGTCCGCCGTGGACTGCGCCGGCTCGCGTCGCCCGCCCGCAGTGCGGACGGGACGACGAGAGAGGCGAGAGCGAGGACAATAATCGGGCGCATGGTGAACGGTGAACGGTGAACGGTGAACGGTGAACGGTGAACGGTGAACGGTGAACGGTGAACAGTGAACAGTGAGCAGGGACTAGTGACCGGCGTCGAGGCCCTTGATGGACGCGAACACCTTCGGGTTGTCGTCGCCGGAGACGTGCAGCACACCCAGCGCACCCTTGTTGAAGGCGCGGAAGATCGAGTGGTCGACGAGGATCAGGTCGCCCGGCTTCTCGACGCCGAACTCCACGATCACGGAACCGCCGGCCGGGACGAGCGTCGTCTGCACGTCGTGCTGCGTCGCGACGCTGCCACCTTCCGTGTACACATTGTCGAACACTTCGCCGATCACGTGGAAGGAGCTGGTGAGGTTCGGGCCGGCGTCGCCGAAGAAGATGCGCACGCGCTCGCCGACCTTGGCCTGGAGCGCCTTCTCGCCGGTGAGCGCGCCGACGCTGCCATTGAACACCACGTAGGTCGGCTTCTCGTCGACGCCCTTGTCCATGTCGAGCGTCTGCATGCCGTGCTCACCGAACTTGCCCTTCGTGTAGAACTCGCTCTGCATCACGTAGAACTCGCGATCCACCTTCGGCAGGCCGGCCTTGGGCTCCACGAGGATCATGCCGTACATGCCGTTCGCCATGTGCATCGGCACGGGCGACGTGGCGCAGTGGTAGACGTACAGCCCCGGATTCATGGCCGAGAAGGTGAACACCGACTCCTGGCCGGGAAGGGTGAGCGAGGCCTTGGCACCGCCGCCCGGGCCCGTGACGGCGTGCAGGTCGATGTTGTGAGGCATCGTGCTGTTCGCCGCGTTCTTCAGGTGCAGCTCGACGAGGTCGCCCTCGCGGACGCGGATGAAGCGGCCGGGGACGGTGCCACCGAAGGTCCACATCGGGTAGGTGACGCTGTCGGCGATGGACATCGGCTGCTCCACCACGTCGAGATTGACGATGACCTTCGTGGCGTGCGTGCGCGTGATCGGCGCGGGGACGGCGGGCGGCGCGGTCGGCACGGCGATCTCCTGGCCGATGATCTCGTCCGAGGGGTGGCGTAGCGTGACGCCGGCGCGCGCGCCGCCGAGCGGGCCGTAGCCGGTGATGGCGGCGAGAACGACGATGGCGAGGATCGTGAGCAGAATGATCAGCGCGGTACGCAGCATCGGATGTCTGGCTGCGAGCGTGTGCGTGGTCGACATGATCGGTTCCGAGGAGTGGAGGGAGGGAAGCGTCAGCCAGCGAGCAGCTCGGCGACGGTCGTGGTCGCGAGCGGGGAACGACGTGCGGCGGTGATGGCGGTCCAGCGGACGTGCGCGGTGCAGGGGTGCGTCGGATCGCAGGGGGTGGCGCCGAGCATGCAGCGCCGCTGCGGGTGTGGCTCGTCGAAGCAGTCGACGACCTGGGCGAGAGTCAGCTCGTGCGCCGGGGTGGCGAGGGAGAAGCCGCCCCGAGGACCGCGGGCGCTGGTGAGCAGGCCGGCCTTGGTCAGGGCGTTCAGCGTCTTCGCGAGGTAGTTCCGCGGCGCGCCGGTGGCCGCCGCGATCTCGTCGGCGCGAAGGGGCCGGTCGTTCCCCGTGCGGGCGAGGAGCAGGATGGCGCGAAG
>DASSIC010000156.1:0-5355 GCA_035692325.1 Gemmatimonadaceae bacterium
GCCGGTCTTGCCCTTGGTGGCGATGTCGTACGAGTAGACGAGCCTGCCGTTCTCGCGCTCCAGCTCGTGCTTCCTCACGTGCCCGCCGGGGACCTGCGCGAGCGCCGTCACGCGTGCCGCCTTCTCCGTGACCTTCGCCTCCGCCTTGAGCTGCCTCGTCGTCTCACGCTTGGCGGTCGCCGGCTTGGCCACTTGCGCGGGGCTCGGCGACGCAACGAGTGCGATGGCGACGACCGCCGCCAGGATCGAGATACCACGTGTCGTCTTCATACCGCCTCTCAGGTTGATGGAAGCACCGTGCTCGCGGTCGCGAGGCGCGGGCGTGTCGCTCCTCTCGGAGCAATGGCGTAGTCGCGGCCGCGCACGGCCACGAGGAAAGTCGGAACGAGGAAGAGCGTGATCGGGGTGGAGAGCGCGAGCCCGCCAATGACGGCGAGCGCCAGTGGCCGCTGCATCTCGCTCCCCGCGCCGAGACCGAGCGCGAGTGGCAGGAGACCGAACAGCGTGCAGAGCGTCGTCATGAGGATGGGGCGCAGGCGAACGCGTCCCGCTTCGAGCAGCGCCGGCTCGAGCGTCTCGCCCGCAGTGAGCATCCGGTGATGCGTGAAGTCGAGCAGAATGATGCCGTTCTTCACGATGAGCCCGACGAGCAGGATCAGCCCCATGAACGACGACACGTTGAGTGGCGTGCCGGTGATCCAGAGCAGCAGCATCGCGCCCACGAACGAGATCGGCGCCGCGGCGAGCACCACGAGCGGCTCGACGAACGAGCGGAACTGCAGCACCATCACACCGACCACGGCGGCCACCGCCAGCGCGAGCACCGTGAGGAGCGAGCGGAAGGCTTCCGCCTGTCCCGCTGCCTGCCCGCCAATCTCGAGCCGGATGCCCGTCGGGGGCGGATGCCGCGCGAGCACGGCGCCGATGCCGCTCATCACGCTACCGAGCGATCCGGTCACGTCGGACGTCATCGTGATCACCTGCTGCTGATTCTCCCGTGTATACGCCGAGCGTGCTTCCACGGGCGCGAAGGTGGCCATCGCGGACAGCGGAGCGGTCGTTCGGCTCTGCGGGATCATCACCGGCAGCGCGCCGAGTCTCATCGCGTCGTTGCGCACGGCGTCGGGGGCGCGGACGCGCACGCCGATCGTGCGATCCTGCACGCGCACCTCGCCCGCGGGCACGCCGAGCATGGCGCCATTCACCGACGCCGACACCTGGTCGGGGGTGAGGCCGGCGCGATTGGCCTCCGCGCCATTGATCGTCATCGTCAGCTCCGGCGCCGGTTCGGCGACGCCGTTGTAGAAGTCCTCGACACCGTCCACCTTCGACATCTCGGGCTCGAGGCTCCTGGCATAGGCCTCGAGTGCATCGAGATCGGAGCCGAACAGCCGCACTTCGACCGGCCGCGCCGCGCCGGCGAGATCGTTGATGACGTCGCTGAGGATCTGCACGAACTCCACGCGCAGCCGTGGCACCGCCGACGCGACGCGTCTACGGACGTCGTCGATCACCTCTTCGCTCGACCGGCTGCGCGCGCTTTCCGGAGTCAGGCGTACCACGATGTCGCCCCGGTTCTGCTCCGTGGCGAACAGCCCCAGCTCCGCTCCCGTGCGTCGCGAGATGCCGGCGACCTCGGGGAAGAGCCGCTTGTCGAGCAGGATGCTTTCCATGACGTGCACCTGCCGGTCCGTCTCGACGAGCGCCGTCCCGCCCGGGCTGAAGTAGTCGAGCACGAATGCGCCTTCGTCGATTTCCGGCAGGAACCCGGTCGGCACGAGCTTGTAGACGAAGAATCCCGCCACGATCAGCAGCACGGCCGCCCCGATCATGAGCCGCGTGTGATGGAGCACGCGATCGAGCGTCCGCGTGTATCGCTCCGACAGCGCGTCGATCGCGCGCCCGACCGAGGCGAGGGCCTCCCTCGCCCGGCCCTTCAATCCATCGCGCGTCGCGTGGCGCACGACCGTCGGCACTTCGCTCGCCGGCTCGGCTTCGAGGAACGCCTCGGCCAGCAGCGGGATGATCGTGACGGCGAGCAGCAGCGAAATCAGCACCGCGATCGTCAACGTGATCGAGAGCGCCGCGAAGAACTGGCCGACGACGCCCTGCAGCAGCCGCAGCGGGAGGAACACGACCACGGTCGTGATCGTCGACGTCGTCACCGGGATGATCAGCTCCTGCACCGCGTCGCGGATCGCCCGGTCGCGATCGGGGGTGAAGCCCAGGTGGCGGACGATGTTCTCGCTGATCACGACCGCGTCGTCGATCACGATGCCGATCGCGATCGCCATCGCGCCGAGCGTCATCAGGTTGAACGTCTGTCCCACGAGCGACATGACGAACACGGTGATGGCGAGCGTGAGCGGGATCGACGCGGCGCTGATCGCCGTGATGCGGCCCTTCCGCAGGAAGATGAAGAGGACGATCACCGCGAGCACGGCGCCGATGAGCATCGCATCACGCACCGACGTCGTGGCGTCGCGCACCAGCGACGCCTGGTCGTAGACGGGCTTGAGGACGATCCCCTTCGGCAGCGTCTTGCGGAGCGTCACCGCCGCTCTCTCCACGCTGTCGGCGATCGCCGTCGTATTGCCCCCGACCTGACGGGTGATGTTCAGCAGCGCCGCCGGCTGCCCGTCGCCCGCCACGATGCGCACGTGATCTTCCGTGCCCACCTCCACCGTCGCCACGTCTCGGACGTGCAGGCCACGTCCGATCACCACGCCGCTGATGTCCTCCGCCGTCAGCGCCAGCGGCGCGGCGACGACGAGGTACTGCTTGTAGTCCTGCGCCACGCGGCCCACCGCATTCACGGTGGTGGATGCCCTGATCGCGCTGGCCACGTCGTCGTACGACAGCCCCTGCTCCGCGAGTCGCACGGGGTCGGCGATCACCTCGATCTCGCGGATGTCCGACGCCTGCACGTCCACGCGTCCAACCCCCGGCACGCGCGAGAGCACGGGGCGGATCTGATATCGCGCGATCTCGTACAGCGTGGCTGGCTTGCCCCCCTCGAGGTTGTACGAGATGATCGGGAAGAGCGAGGGCGACAGGCGCTCCACCTGCACATCCAGCCCGGGCGGCAGCGTGGACGCGACCTGGTTCACGCGCGCCTGCGTCTGCTGGAGCGCCAATGCCATGTCCGTGGTCGGCGCGAACGTCACGGAGATTTCGCTCGCGCCGCGGATCGAGCGCGACTGCACGCGGGTCACCCCCGGCACCACGCTCACCGCTTCCTCGATCGGTTGCGTGATGGCGAAGACGACCTGCCGCGCGCCGAGCGCCGAGCCCTCCGCCACGATCATGACGCGTGGAAACTGGAGCTCGGGATAGATCGCCGACGGCAGATGCAGACCGGCCCAGATTCCCGCCGCGCACAACAGCGCGACGACGAGATAGACGAAGCGGCGCTGGCTCGCCACCGCGCCGGCCAGCGTCCACCGCTCTCGCCCCGACGTCGCCCTCGGTGAGTCGCTCACGGCTTCACCGGCGCGGGGCGCGCAACCCTGGCGCTGTCCGTCAGGCCGAATGCGCCCTGCGTGACGACCACCTCACCGCCCTTCAATCCCCTGGTGATCTCCGCTTTCGTCTCGGTGCGGCCGCCCACGACCACATCCCTCGCGCGCGCGAGCCCTGACTTGTCCACGACGAAGACCCTGAAGCTCCCCGGCTCCTCCGCGGGCACCAGTGCTTCGATGGGTACCACGACGGCGGCGGGTCTCGTCTCGACGGCGATCGTGCCGAGCACGCTTTCCCCGAGCCGGAGTGTGCGCGACGGCGTCGTCACGGCGACGCGGATCTGCACCGAACGCGAGCCGCTGTCCACCGCTGCCCCCACGGACGCAACCGTCCCCGCACCGATCGATTCACCGCCCGCCTTGTCGCCCGCGGTGAGTCCGACATGACGCCCGGGAATGATCGACGCCGCGTCGCTCGCTCCGAGTGAAAGCACGACGTCGAACGCCGACGGATCCGCCACCTCGACGAGCACCTGCCCGGCGTCGGCGGGGGCGCCGAGGACCGCGGTCATGCGAGTGACGACGCCACTCACCGGAGAGCGGAGCACGGACAGCTGCGAGGATCGACGCGCGGCGACCGCATCCGCGCGCGCCTTGGCGAGGTCGGCTGCCGCGGTCTCGGCGTCCTTGCGGGGCAGGATCCCGTCGTTCGCCAGCCGCTGCGCACGCTCGGCGTTGCGCTGCGCCGCCGTCAGCGACGCCTGTGCGGCGCTCGACGCCGAGGCGAACTGCGCCTGTTCGAACTCCACGAGCGGCTGGCCGGCACCCACGCGTTGACCCTCGGCGACGTACACCCGCGCGATGCGCGTCGCCGACGGTGCGCTGAGCGCGGCGTAGCGACCAGGGCGCGCGACCACGGCGCCGATGGCCGAGAGGGTTTGCGTGAACGGTTCGATGGACGCCACCGCCGTTCGCGCTGCGACCACCGGCGTCGCGGCCTCCTCTTCGGCCGTCGCGTCGGAGCCCTTGCACGCCACGCCGGCAAGGGCGAGCAGCAGTGCGGCGCAGCCCACCGCCCGGCTCCGATGCACGGGTCGATCGATGCTCATGGCTGCGGTATCGTCTGGGTGAGCGCACGCAGTTCCGACTCGACCGTGAGCAGCGCCGCGACGTCGTCGATGTACTGGGCCAGCACGTCTCGCGCGGTGCGCCGCGCCTCGAGCACCGCGGGCAGTGCCGATGCCCCCTCGCGATACGCCGTGAGCGATTTCGACGCGACGCGTTCGGCGCTCACGACGAGCGTCTGGTCGCGTGTCACGCGCGCTCGCAGCGATTCGCGCTCGCGCAGCCCTTCCACGAGCCGTTGGCGGACGGCCAGCCGCGTCGCCGCCAGCTCCGCCCGCGCCCGCTCACGTTCCGCCTGCGCCTGGGCGATTGGACCCTGGTTGCGATTGAAGAGCGGCAGCGGGATCGAGACACCGATCGTTGGAAGGAGCTTGTTCGGTGGGTCCTCCGCCGGATCTCCCCATTCGACCCCGAGCTGCACCGACGGCACACCGAGCACGCCGCGCCGCTCGCGCGCGATCGCGAGCTCGGCAGCGGTGAGCGACGCCTCGGCAGCCGCGATGCTCGGCATCGTGCTCGAAACGCTGGGTGCGCCCGATGCGAGCAGAGCGCCCGCCAGGTATTCCGGCGGCGCCGACGGCGTCGCGGCGATCGAGTCGATACGAGGAGAAGGCGCGACGGCGTCGCGCATCGGGAGGCGGAGCGAGTCGACCAGGATGAGTGTCGCGCTGTCCGCCGGAATGCCCATCAGCGTCTGCACCGTGAGCACGGCGCTCATGAACGTCAGCGAATCGGTGGCCGTCACGTTCCACTGCTGCCCGGCCGTGAT
>DASSIC010000157.1:0-3030 GCA_035692325.1 Gemmatimonadaceae bacterium
CTTGATGAGATCCGGAATGTTGAGCGTCTTGTCCATGTCCCGGATCTGGTCGCGCACCGTCTGGGTGTTGATGAGCACCTCGCACGCCGGCACGCGGCCGGGCTTGTCCGCCCGCGGCACCAGCCGCAGCGAGACCACCGCCTGGAGCGCGCTCGCCAGCGAGAAGCGCACCTCGGCCTGCTGGTGCGGCGGGTAGAACGACAGCACGCGATTGATCGTCTGCGTCGCGTCGGTCGTGTGCAGCGTGCTGAACACGAGATGCCCCGTGTCGGCCGCCTTGAGCGCCGTATCGAGCGTCTCCAGGTCGCGGATCTCGCCGATGAGGATGACGTCCGGATCCTGGCGCAGCACGCGGCGCAGCGCCTGGCCGAACGTCGCCGTATCCGTCCCGACTTCGCGCTGATTGATGTTGCAGTTGATGTCGCGATGGAGGAACTCGATCGGATCCTCGATCGTGATGACGTTCGCCTTGCGGTGCTCGTTCAGGTGCTGGATCATCGCCGCGAGCGCCGTGCTCTTGCCCGAGCCGGTGATGCCGGTGACGAGCACGAGGCCGCGCGGACGCAGCGCGATCTCCTCCAGCACGGGCGGCAGGTTCAGCTCCCGCAGCGTCTTGGCCTGGTAGGGGATCGAACGCATCGCGTAGCACAGCGAGCCGCGCTGCTGGTACACGTTGCAGCGGAAGCGTCCGATGCCCGGCACGCCGATGGCGAAGTCGCATTCCTTGTTGTCGGTGAATTCCTTCACCTGACGCGGCGTCATCAGCTGCTCGGCAAGTCCCTTGAGGTCCTCGGGCTTGAGCGCCGGCTGGTCCAGCGGCACCAGCTCACCGTGCAGGCGCAGCGTGGGCGGACGCCCCACCTTGAGGTGCAGGTCCGAGGCGTTGCGCTGCACGAGCTGTTGCAGCACTTCCTTGAAGTTGAACGTCCCGCCGGCGCCGGTGGGCGCGCCACCGGCGGCCGCAGCGGATGGTGCCGGACGCTTAGCCATTCGGATCGATGCGGAAGAGCGCCTGGCCGTACTCCACCGGCGTCGCGTCCTGGGCGAGCACCTCGGTCACCACGCCGGTGACCTCGGACTCGATCTCGTTCATGATCTTCATCGCCTCGATGATGCAGAGGATCTGCCCCTTCGCGACGCGCGTGCCGACCGCGGCGTAGGGCTTGGCCCCCGGCTCGGGCGCGCCGTAGAACGTGCCGACCATCGGCGACTTGACCTCGATCCCCGCCTTGCCGGCGGGGGGCTTGGGCGCGTCGTCGACCGACGGCATCCCCTCGGCGGGCGTCGGACGGCCAGGGGGCAGCGCCGCGGGGGCCGCGATCATCGGCGCCATCACCGGCTGCGCCGCTACCTGCATGGCGCCGCGCCCGGTCGGGCTCTTCGAGATGCGGATCTTCATCCCCTTGTCCGAGGAGATCTCGATCGAGTCCACCGTCGATTCGTCGAGGATGTCGATGAGCTTCTTGACGTAGCGTAAGTCGATCATAGGCCCAGTGGGTATGTCGCGCCGCGACAGGTCGCGCGGCATCTTCAGCCAAGCTCCATGAGCTCGCGCGGAAATTCCGTCAGTATGTGCGGTCCGTCTGCGCCGAGTACCACGTCGTCCTCGATACGCACGCCGCCCCAGCCCGGGCGATAGATCCCCGGTTCGATCGTCACCACGGCACCCTCCGGCAGCGCTCCGTCGGCCGTCCGCGCCAGTCTCGGTGCCTCGTGGACCTCGAGTCCAATCCCGTGCCCGAGACTGTGGCCGAACAGCTCACCATAGCCAGCCCGATCAATGTAGTGGCGGGCGATGGCATCGGCATCCCGGCCGGTCATTCCCGCCCGGACACCTCTGGCCGCCCGCTCGTTGGCGCCACGCACGGTGTCGTAGACCTCGCGCTGCTCGTCGGACGCCCGGCCCATCACCACCGTGCGGGTGACGTCGGAGCAGTACCCGCCCACCTCGGCGCCAAAATCCATCAGCAGGAAGTCACCCGGCGCGAGCTCGCGTGTAGAGGACCGCGCATGCGGCAGCGCCGCGCGTGGACCACTCGCCACGATCGAGGGAAAGGGAAATCCCTCGCTTCCTTCGTCGCGTAGCGCCTTTTCCAACACTCCGGCCACGGCAAGCTCGCTCATCCCGACGTGGAGCTGTGGCAGCGTCCGCTCGAGGGCACGAGTCGCCACGTCCGCCGCATCCTGGATCCGCGCGATCTCCGAGCCGTCCTTTCGTTCGCGCAGCGTCTCCACGAGATCCATCGTCGGACGCCACTGCCAGCGCGACCCTGCCTCGACGAGCCGCTGAAAGTCACGGTGCTGGATGTGCGCCGTCTCGAAGCCGAGCACCTTGATGGTCGGCATCGACGCGAGCTGCTGCCACAACCCCGTCCACAGGCTGGCGCCCTCGATCGACACCCGTGCCAGGTCGCCTACCTCCGTCACGACCTGCGTCTGATATCGGAAGTCGGTGATCAGCACGACGTCACGCGGCGTCACGACGAGCAGCGCACTCGATCCCGAGAAGCCGGTGAGATAGCGGATGTTCGACAGCCCCGTGAGCAGCAGGCCGTCGAGATGCGCCGCGGTCAGGCCGTCCACCAGCGCGGCGATGCGCATCGGCCGCAGATCGGTCACGCGTGCGCCTCGCGCTCGCGGAGCACGTGCACGAGCCCGCGCAGCGCGAGCTCGTAGCCGTGCGTGCCCAGCCCCACGACGACGCCGATCGCCGCCGGGGCGAGCATGGAGTGCTGCCGCTCCGGCTCGCGCGCGTACACGTTCGTCACGTGCACCTCGACGAACGGCAGCGCGACGCCGGTGAGCGCATCACGCAGCGCGAGGCTGGTGTGGGAGTACGCGCCGGCATTCACCACCACGCCGTGCACGCGGCCGCGCATCGCATGCACGATCTCGACGAGGGCGCCCTCGACGTTGTGCTGCGCGCACTCGACCTCCACGCCAAGCTCGCGCCCGACGTCGCCGAGCCGTCCCTCGACGTCGGCCAGCGTAGTGGACCCGTAGAGCGCGGGCTCGCGAATGCCGAGCAGG
>DASSIC010000158.1:0-2084 GCA_035692325.1 Gemmatimonadaceae bacterium
CGCGATCCGCGACGGGTCGACGACCGGGTTCCCGCGCAGGCGCTGCAGTGCAGGGGGAGGAGTCACGCGATATGCTGTCCCTCGGCGCGTGTCGAAGCAAGCAGGCGAGTCCTCGCTGGCGGGAGAAATGCATCGCGGGGGTGACGCGAATCCACCTCGCCAGGGAGTCGGCCCATGCATCGTATCGTGTCACTGGTCCTGCCACTCTTGTTCGCACTTCCGTCCGCGGCGCAACGGCCGAGGACCGGCGATCAGGCCACGCCGACGGCGCGAGCCCTGCTCGCGCTGGAAGACGGCTGGGCGCGTGGCGTCGTGCGCCGCGACACCGCGATGTTTCGCCGGCTGCTCGATCCGCGATTCGTGTACACCGAGGACGCGTCGGTGATGGACAAGGAGCAGGTCATCGCGTCGATCCGCGACGGCGATCGCGTCGACCGCGCGACGAACTCCGGCATGATCATCCACGAGCACGGGAACACGGCGATCGTGACCGGCATCCTGCGCCTCGAGGGACGGGGAAAGGACGGTCTGTTCGATCGACACTATCGCTTCACCGACACCTGGCTGCGCCGCGGTGGGCGCTGGCGGATCATCGCCGCGCAAGACTACCTGATACCGAAGTAGACGGCTCGGGCGATGGTCACGCCTCGCGCGCCGGCCAGCGTGCGTAGAGGCGCGCGAAGTGTCGCGCCGGTTCGCGGTAATAGTCATCCGGACTCAGGTCCAGCAGCGGCGGGAGCGGCTGCACGGGGCCGAGCATGCCCGCATCCCGACGCGCCCGCAGCGCACGGAACACCGCGACCGCCGGCTTCTCGCTGCCGTCAGCGCGCACGAGGCCGAAGCTGCGCTCGCGCACCGCGGTGTCGAAGGGAGGGCGGCCATGGAGCCGTTCATCGTAGTCGGCGTAGCACCAGGCGTAGGCACCAGCGGCACCCGTGTGCACGAGGCGCTCGAGCACTGCATCGTAGTACGTCGCACCCTCCTCCTCCGACGCCAGGTATTGCGCGCGCGGCGTGCCGAGGAAGTCGTCCGTGATGGTGATGCCGGGCATGCCAGGTGGCGCCGTGCACAATCCGAACTCCTGCATCAGCGTCCGTCGGCCGCTCGCTGCAAGCTCGGCGGTCAACGCGCAGGAAAAGGGCACCAGCTCCGGATCGAGGAAGCCGCGCGCCACGTCGCTGTAGAGCGGATAGGCATGCATGACGTCCTCGTCCATCAGGGCAGCGAGGTCGTCGACGCGCATCTGGTTGTCGGTGCTGAGCGACGGAAGGTGCGCGCCGATCTGCACGGGAACGCCGGGCGCGTTCCGCCGGACCGCGTCCGTCAGCCGAGCCGTCCAGCTCACGGCCGCCTCGCGCGTGCGGGGACGCTGCGCATCGTCGATCTCGTTGGCGAGATCGATCGCCCGGATCGCCGCGCTTCCCGCCAGCGCCCGCGTGCACGACTCGGCGAGCAGCACCTGCGTGTCGAGGAGGGTGGCGTCCTCGTACAGATTCCCCGGGCGACCCGTTGCGTCGCACATCCAGTCGGGCCACCAGATGCGACCGCTCATGTTCAGCACGATCAGCGTCGGCATCGCCCGGAGCCCGGCGTCGGCGGCGATCCGGCAGACGTCGACCAGGCGTGACACCATTGCACTATCGACCGTGCGCGGCGCGGGAATGAAGTCGCGCGTGAGCAGAAAGAGGCGGACGACGTCGAACCCCATCGCCGCGATGTGCTGCAGCTCGTCGCGGATCTCGATGAGGTCCAACTCGCGCCACATGTACATCGCGTGGCGGCGTGGCCAGTAGTTCAGCCCCAGCTCGATCAAACGAGTTCCATCCCGGACAGGATCTCCGCCAGCGACAGATCCGCCACCGCCGTCACCCCATCCGCCGCCCCGTAGTACACGCGCACCACATCTCCCTCCGCCAGCAGCCCGCAGGTGAACACCACGCCACCAAAGAACCCTTCGCGCTCGTACGGCGCGTCGGGCCTCAGCACCGGCTCGCGCGACCGCGCCAGCACGCGCGACGGATCTGTCGCGTCGAGCAGCACGGCGCCGAGCGAGTAGGTCATCGGCGACTCCGTCACGCCGTGAT
>DASSIC010000159.1:0-2741 GCA_035692325.1 Gemmatimonadaceae bacterium
GCTGTCCACGCAGCTCGACGGCGAGCTGGCGAAGATGAAGCGCGCGCTCGACGGGTCGCTGCCGAAGATCAACAGCGTGTTGAAGACGGCGGGGCAGCCGGAGATCGTGCCGCGGGCGGTGGAGGTGGCCGCCCCGAAGACGGACATCGTGATGGACGACGACGATACCGACGGCCCGTGAGCCACGGCACTGGCAGGATGGGCCCGACGGGCCCATCTTTGCCGGCCACGCAGGCACCTCGCGGTCCGACGCTGGGCACTTCACGAGGTCTATGGGACGTTCCGTTCGCGCCGTGCGGCAAATCGTGACGTCGCGCTTCATGGCGCCGCTGTTCCGGCCACTGATGCGCACGCGCGCCGCGGTGTTCATGCTGCATCGCTTCCGCATGCCCGGCGCGGGAGTGGAGGGGCACGATCCCGCCGCGGTCCGGCGCGGGCTCGAGCTGCTGCGCCGCGAGCGCTACGACTTCGTCTCGCTCGCCGCGCTCTACGAGGACCTCCTGCATGGCCGCGCCCATCGCCGGCCCACCGTCGCCTTCACCATCGACGACGGATATGCCGATCAGGCGCGGGTCGGCGCGCCGATCTTCGCCGAGTTCGACTGCCCGGTGACCACCTTCGTGACGTCCGGCTTTCTCGACCGCGCGCTCTGGTTCTGGTGGGACCGCATCGAGCACGTGTTCCGGACGACCACCCGACGCACGATCGACGTGCCCCTCGGCGACACGATGCTGTCGTACGCGCTGGGCGACGCACGTGACGCTGCACTGGCCGATTTCGTCGAGCGCTGCAAGGAAGTGCCCGATGCAGTGAAGCACGCGGCGATCGATGCGCTGGCGGTGGCGGCGGAGGTCGAGCTGCCGGACGCGGCGCCGGAGCGATATGCGCCGATGACGTGGGACGAGCTGCGCGCGGCGGAGCGAGGGGGGATGACCTTCGGGCCGCACACCGTGACCCACCCGGTCCTTTCGCGCACCCCCGACGGGCAGTCGCGGCATGAGCTCACCGAATCATGGCGGCGCCTCCGCGAGGAAGCCGCCAACCCGGTGCCGGTCTTCTGCTATCCCAACGGCCGGCGCTCGGATTTCGGCGATCGCGAGATCGAGACGATGCGCGAGCTGGGGTTCGTCGGCGCCGTGGTGGGGGAGACGGGCTATGCCGAGCGGCTCGACACGGGCGACGGGACCGATCCCTATCGCGTGCGGCGCTTCGCCTTCACCGGCGACGATCACGAGCTGCTGCAGGTCGTGAGCGGGGTCGAAGTGGTGAATCAGCTGCTCCGGGGCGGCTGACATGCTGGACGCGCTGCTTCGCCTCGCCCGACATGTGAGGACACGGCTCGAGCGGGAACGCGAAGCGCGCCGCTGGCGCGCGCTCAAGTCGCATGGGATGCACATCGGATCCAACGTGTGGCTGCCGCATTCCACCTGGATCGATCCCAGCCACTGCTTTCTCATCAGCATCGGCGACAACTGCGGCTTCGGCGACGGCTGCGCGATTCTCGCGCACGATGCGCAGATGGACGAGTTTCTCGACGCCGCGCGGATCGGCCGCGTCACCATTCACGAATCGTCGCACATCGGCGCGCGCACCGTCATCCTGCCCGGCGTGGAGATCGGTCCGCGCACCATCGTCGGCGCCGGGTCGGTGGTGAGCAAGTCGCTGCCCCCCGACACGGTCTGCTCGGGCAATCCGGCCAAGGTCATCTGCCCGCTCGACGAGTACCTGGCGCGCCATCGGCAGCGCCTCGCCGGCCGCCCGTCCTTCGAGTACATGCTCTACGACATCCGCGTGCTGACGCCCGAGCGCCGCGCGGAGCTGATGCACGCGACGAGCGATGGCGTCGCGTACATCACCGGCGGACACTCCGCCGAGCTCCGCGGGGATGGGGGAACCCCGAGGACACCGTAGCCGCTACGCGTTCTCCACGGCCATCCCCATGGTGTGGAAGCCCTTGTCCACGTACAGCGTCGTGCCGGTGATCGCGCTGGCGAGGGGCGAGCAGAGAAATGCCGTCGCCGCGCCCACTTCGTCGGCGGTGAGATGGTCGGTGAGCGGCGCGTTCTTGCCCACGTAGTCCACCATCTTCTCGATGATGCCGATCGCGCTCGCCGCTCGCGACGCGAAGGGGCCGGCGGACACGGTGTTCACCCGCACCCCCCACTTCCGCCCCGCCTCGAAGGCGAGCAGCCGCGTGTCGCTCTCCAGCGCCGCCTTGGCGCTCGACATGCCGCCGCCGTAGCCGGCGATCACGCGCTCGCTCGCCATGTACGTGAGCGACGAGAAGGCGCCTCCCTTGCGCATGAGCGGCCCGAAGCGCGCCACCATGGAAACGAGCGAGTAGGCGCTGGCGCTCACCGCGGCGAGATACCCGTTGCGGCTCGTCTCGAGCAGCGGCTTCTTCACCTCGGGGCCGTTCGCCAGCGAGTGGACCACGATGTCGAGCGGCTTCTCGCCGAAGTCGGCGACGAGACGTTGCGCCAGCCCGTCGATCGAGCAGTCGCCGACCTCCTTGTAGCGCTTGCTGTTGCGCAGATCGTCCGGCAAGGCGTCGTACGTGTCGAACACGGCGTCGAGCGGATAGATCCTCTCGAACTCGAGCAGCGTCCCGTCGCTCAGCCGGCGCGACTCGTCCATCTTGCCGCGCTCCAGCAGGTTGAGAAAGATGTTGAGCGCCGGGGGCCACGTTCCCACGACGACGCTGGCGCCGGCCTCGGCCAGGGCCTTGGCGATGGCGAAGC
>DASSIC010000160.1:0-8649 GCA_035692325.1 Gemmatimonadaceae bacterium
GCCCTCGCCCACGCGAGCCAGTTCGTGCGGGCGGGGGCGCATCGCATCGCGTCGAGCACGAACGTGGGCGGGCTCCAGAGCGTGGCGTTCAAGAACGCCGACGACGGCTCCAAGGTGCTGATCGTGCTCAACACCGCGGCCGCCGAGGTCCCGTTTGCGATTCACAGCGGGGGCAAGGGCATCCTGTACACGATCCCGGGCGGCGCGGCGGTGACCTTCCGCTGGATGTGAGCGCCCGAGGGTTCACGCGCGTCGAGCGGCGACACATTATTGGGTGCACTGCGTAGGCACTGGCACGACCGCACTCACGGAGACGCACCGATGTCCCGATTTGTCCGCCTGACCACCTTCGCCATCCTGGGCCTCCTGGCCTCGCCGGAATTGGCGAGCGCGCAGGACTCCCTGTACATGCCACGCGCCGTCGCGCAGGCCTACCGCAACGGCACCCGCGCGAAGAACGGGAAGCCGGGTCCGAAGTACTGGCAGAACCGCGCGCGCTACGAGATCACCGTCACCGCGCGTCCCCCTGACCGCACCGTGCGCGGCACCGAGCGCATTCTATATGTGAACGACAGCCCGGACACCCTGCGCAATGCGTCGATCCGGCTCTTCCTCAACATCCACAAGCCTGGCGCGACGCGCGACGGCGGCGCGAGCCCCGACTACCTCACGTCGGGCGTCCACGTCGACGCCTTTTCGGTGAACGGGCAGGTGCACCCGTGGGGCGACGACACCCGCACCCTCACCGTGAAGCGGGTCATGCTCCCGGCGGCGCTGCTGCCACACGACTCGGTGCGCCTGTCGATCGACTGGCACTACGAGATCTCGCGCGAGGGCAACCGCGAGGGGATGATCGACTCCACGACCTGGTTCCTCGCCTACTTCTATCCGCGCGTCGCCGTCTACGACGACTACAACGGATGGGACACGATGCCGTTCACCGACACGCAGGAGTTCTACAGCGACTTCAACGACTACGACGTCACGCTCAACGTGCCGGCGAACTACGTCGTCTGGGGTACCGGCACGCTGACGAACGCGTCGGCCGTGCTCCAGCCCGCCGTGCTCGCGCGCTTTCAGCAGTCGATGACGTCGGACTCCACCATCCACGTCGCCACCCTCGACGACGTGCGCGCCAGGCGCGTGACCGCCGCCGGCCCCGTGAACGCCTGGCACTTCTCGGCGCGCCACATCCCCGACGTCGCGTTCAATCTCCGCGATCACTACGTGTGGGACGCGGGAAGCGTGCTGGTGGACGACGCCACGCGTCGCCGCGCGAGTGTGCAGGCGGCGTACAACGACACCGCCGCCGACTACCACCACATGGTGCAGTACGGCCGTCATGCCCTCGACTGGCTGTCGCACAACTGGCCGGGCGTGCCGTATCCGTACGAGAAGACCACGGTGGTGCAGGGTCCCGCCGGCATGGAATACCCGATGATGGCGAACGACGAGGCATACGCCGACACCGTGTTCTCGCGCTTCGTCGCCGAGCATGAGATCGCGCACACGTACATGCCCTTCTACATGGGGATCAACGAGAGCCGGTACGCCTTCATGGACGAAGGATGGGCGACGACCTTCGAGTACCTCATCGGCACGGCGGATCTCGGCAAGGAGCGGGCGACGAAGGCCTTTCAGGAGTTCCGCGTCAACCGGTGGATCAACGATCCGTCGCCGCTGCAGGACCTGCCGATCATCACCCCCGCCGACGCCCTCCACGGCGGCGCCTACGGCAACAACGCGTACGGCAAGCCCGCGCTCGGCTATCTCGCCCTGAAGGACATGCTGGGTGACTCGCTCTTCCGCACCGCGCTCCACGGCTACATGGATCGCTGGAACGGCAAGCATCCCATCCCGTGGGACTTCTTCAACAGCGTGAACGACCTCACCGGCCGCGACCTGAACTGGTTCTGGAACCGCTGGTTCTTCAGCAATGGCTACATCGATCGCGCGATCGCCGACGTGCGGAAGACCGGCCGGCGCTACGCCGTCACGCTCGACAACATCGGCGGCATGCCCGCGCCGGTGGACGTCGTGGCCACCTGGGCCGACGGCAGCACCGACACCTATCACCAGACGTCCGCGATCTGGCAGACAAATGCACGACGTGCCGTCGTCAACCTGCCCGCGCAGAAAGTCCTGCGCAGCCTCGCGCTCAGCGGCGGGATCTGGGTAGACGCCGACTCCACGAACGACCACTGGCCGCGCGCACACTGACGACAGAAAGGAGGCCTAACGGCCGCGCCTGGCAGCGCGCTTGGAGTCTCGCCTTTGCATCCACCGCACATGTCACGCGTTCACATGGAGGACGACATGCCAAGCGTGCCGGATCCCTCCCGCACCGCGGAAGCGCCACCCCATCTGGCGGAGCCCAATCAGGCTCCGCCGGTCATGCGCGAGTATTCCACCGACCGCATCACCGTCGAGTGGCACGCCGAGCGATGCATCCATAGCGCGAACTGCGTGCGGAGCCTGCCGCAGGTGTTCGATCCGAAGCGCCGGCCGTGGGTGGACGTCCATGCCGCCGACGCCGATGCCATCGCGCAGGCCGTGCTGCGATGCCCCACCGGTGCGCTCCATTACGTGCGTCGCGACAGAGGAGCGCAGGAGACCCCAGACGTCCCGACGTCGCTCACGCCGATCCCGAACGGTCCCCTGTACGTGCGGGGCGACCTCGAGCTGCGCGCGCTGGACGGGCACGTCATCCGCACCGGCACCCGCGCGTCGCTCTGCCGCTGTGGGCTCGCGCGCCAGATCCCCTTCTGCGACAACACCTGCCGCAACGAGCACTGGCGGGAGCGGGCCGACTCGAGCACCTGACGGGGAAGAAGCACCAGTTGACTGGTGCGGCGGAGAGTCTGCCGCTGGCCGTCGAGTCATTGCTCGTCAACGGCAGGTCAACTGCACTCATCGCGGATTGGCGCGGATCATCCGCGGACATCCGCGGATCTTTTCCGCGTAGATCCGCGATGGACAGCTCGTGCGAAGCCAGAGAACTACTCGCCGCTGTCCTCGCTCACCCGACAGACGCCATCCCCGTCCAATGACATATACCCCACAATCGGGGTCACCTCGCTCTTGACGGCCATTACATAACTAAGTAATTATATAGTCAGTGAACGACCAGGGACGTCCGTCCACCGGGAAGCACCAATGACGCCACGAATCGCCGTACTCGGTCTCATCATCGCGAGCGGAGCCATCGCGCCCCTCGCCGGTGCCCAGCGCAGTCTCGGCGACGCCCTCCGACAGGCCGACCGCACCGCCTACGCCAACCGCATCGCCGAGGCGGCCACGGCGACCCAGCGTGCCCAGACGCTCACGCCGCTCAAGGGGATCCTCCCGAGCGTGCGCATCGAGGCCGGCTACGTCCGCACGACCGACCCGATTGGCGTCTTCGGCTCGACCCTGCGCCAGCGAACGGTCTCCACGGCGAACTTCGATCCGCAGCGGCTCAACCATCCTGACGCGATCAGCAACTATCTGGGTGGCGTCGTCGTCGAACAGCCGCTCTTCAACGCCGACGCCTGGGCGGGCCGCCGCGCCGCGCTCCAGGCCGTGGGCGCGACGCGCGCTTCCGAGGAGTGGACGCGACTCTCCATTCGCGTCGACGTGGTGCGCGCCTACTACGGCGCCGTGCTCGCCGCCGAACGCGCGGCGACCCTCCAGGCCGCCGCCCGCGCCGCGCACGCGCACGTCGCGCAGGCCGAAGCCATGGTGCGTCAGGGGCTCGTGACCAAGTCGGATGCCCTCCTCGCCGCGGTGCGCGCCGGTGACGTGGATGCCCAGCTCGCCGAAGCGGAAGGGGGCGCCGCCACCGCGCGCCGCCAGCTGGCGGTGCTGCTCGGGCAGGACGGCCGCGATGTCACCTCGGAGCTCGACGCACCGACCCGACTGCCGGCCAGCGACCGCATTCGTGCCGTGATCGCCGCCGATACACAGGACGCCACCGCCAGCGTGCGCGCCGATCTGCGCGCCGCATCGGGCGGACTGGATGCCGCACGCGCCGACGTGCTGCGCGCTCGCGCGGCATACCTGCCACGCCTCAACTCCTTCGCGCGCTACGACTGGAACTCGCCGCTCCATCCATATGGTGGGGACCGCAACTGGACCGTGGGCATCATGGCGTCGTGGAGCCCCTTCGCCGGCGCCAGCGAGCTCGCGGATCTCCAGACGGCCGCCAGTCGCGCGACGACGGCGCAGGCACAGGCCGACGCCGCGCAGGCGAATGCGCGGCTCGAGGTGGAGCAGACCCGGACCGCACTCTCCGTCGCCCTCGTTCGCCTGGCGATCGCCGAACGTGCCGTCGCGCAGAGTGCCGAAGCGCACCGCATCGTCGGCCGCAAGTACGAGGGCGGCCTCGCCACCGTCGTCGAACTGCTCGACGCACAGGCGGTCGAGACCCAGAGCCAGCTCTCCCTCTCGCAGACGCGCTGGAGCGCCATCGTCGCCGCGGCGGAGCGTCGTCGCGCGCTCGGCCTCGATCCGGCGACGCTGCAGGCACTCGACGAGACCACCGTCGCCACCCACGACCTGCGCACGAGCCGCTGACCATGACCTCCTCGAACCCGATCATGACGAAGGCACAGATGAAGGCGACGCGACTTTCGCTGAGCGGCGTGCTCGCCATCGCGCTCGCCTCCTCCGCCGCGGCGTGCAACCGCCAGCCGAGCGAGACGCCGGCGACCACTCCGGCGGCACGCGTCGCCGGCCGGGAATACGTCGTCCGCGATACCGTCGTGCAGGCCACCTTCATGGCGAGCGGCGTGGCCGCACCGCTGCGACAGGCCACGCTGAGCACGAAGCTCATGGGCACCGTGGTCGAGGTGCTCGCGACGGAAGGGGGCATGGTCGCAGCCGGACAGCCGCTCGTCCGCATCGACGCCCGCGATCTCGCCGCCAGGGGCTCTCAGGTCGCGGCGTCGATCTCCGAGGCGGAAGCGATGCATCGTGATGCCGTCACGCAGGCCGGACGCATCCGTGCGTTGTACGTCGACAGCGCGGCGACGCGCGCCCAGCTCGATGCCGCGGAAACCGGGCTCGCCCGCGCCGAGGCGGGCGTGCGCGCCGCGAGAGGTGCGTCGGCGGAGCTGGGGGCGATGCGCGCCTACGCCGTGATCCGCGCCCCCTTCGCCGGTGTCGTGACGAAGCGCTACGTCGATCCCGGCTCCTTCGCCACGCCGGGCGCACCGCTCATCGAGATCCAGGACGCGCGGCAGCTCCGCATCACCGCGAGCGCGACGCCCGACGTGGCCCGCGCGATTCGCGCCCGCCAGACGCTCGCCGCCACGATCGAAGGGCGGTCGTTCCGCGCCATGGTGGAGGGTGTCGTGCCCGCCGCTGCGGGAAATCTCTATTCGATCAATGCGCTCGTGCCGAACCCCGGATTGGCGATCCTTCCCGGCAGCACCGCGACGCTTGCGCTCTCCGCTGGCGAGCGCACGACGCTCGTCGTGCCCGCCGCGGCGGTGACGCGCGAGGGTGATCTCACCGGCGTCACGCTGCGCACCGCCCGGGGTGACGAGCTGCGCTGGGTGCGGCTCGGCGCCGTGGCGGGCGACGGCATCGAGGTGTCGGCGGGGCTGCGGCCGGGCGATCGCGTCGTGGTGCCGGCACGCACCGCGAAGCTCGCCGAGCGGAGCTGACGATGGGCATCTCCGGACGCGTCGCGCAGGCGTTCCTGCGGTCCAAGCTCACTCCGCTCGTCGCCGTCGCCTCGCTGGCCGTGGGACTCCTCGGCATCCTCGCGACGCCGCGCGAGGAAGAGCCGCAGATCTCCGTGCCGATGGTCGACGTCATTGCGGCGATGCCCGGTGCGGGCCCGCGCGAAACCGAGAACCTGCTCGCGCGCCCGATCGAGCAGCGCATGCTCGAGATCCCCGGCGTGGACCATGTCTACTCGATGGCCGGCGACGGCTACGCGATGGTCACCGTGCGCTTCCGCGTTGGCGAGGACCAGGAGCGGAGCGTGACGAAGGTGCAGGCGAAGCTCGCCGACGGGGCGGATCAGGTGCCGCCCGGCGCGCTGCCCCCGCTCGTGAAGCCGCATTCCATCGATGACGTGCCGGTGCTCGCCCTCACCCTGCACTCGCGCGTCTACGACGCCAACACCCTGCGTCAGATCGCCGTCCATCTCGAGGACGAGATCCGCACCGTGCCGGACGTCGCCGAGACCTTCGTCGTCGGCGGGCAACCGCGACAGCTCCGCGTGACGCTCGATGCCGCGCGTCTCGCCGCCAGCGGCGTCACGCCGGGCGAGGTGGCGATGGCGCTCAAGGGCGCGAACGCACGATTGCAGGCCGGAGAGCTCGCCGACGCGAACCAGGTCTATCGCATCGACGTCGGCGCGCCGCTCGCCACCCCGGCCGAGGTGGGAAGCGTCGTCGTCGCGGTGCGTGGCGGGGCGCCCGTCTATCTGCGCAACGTCGCCACCGTCACCGACGGCTTCGGTGAGACGACGACGTACGTGTCGCACGCGGGACGCGCGGGCGCATCGGAAGGTGCGGTGACCATCGCCGTGGCCAAGCGGAAGGGCGCCAACGCGACGTCGGTGACGCGCGCCGCGCTCGAGCGGGTCGATGCCGCCAAGGGGCGGCTCCTCCCCGCCGACGTGACGCTCGAGGTCACCCGCGACTACGGCGAGACCGCGGGCGACAAGGCGAGTGAGCTGATCCTTCATCTGCTCATCGCGACGGTCTCGGTGACCCTGCTCATCTGGCTCTTTCTCGGCTGGCGTGAGGCCGTCGTGGTGCTCGTGGCCGTGCCGGTGACGCTCGCCCTCACGCTGTTCGCCTACTACGCCCTCGGCTACACGCTCAACCGCATCACCCTGTTCGCGCTGATCTTCTCCATCGGCATCCTGGTGGACGACGCGATCGTGGTGGTGGAGAACATCTATCGCCATCTGCGCATGGGCGATCGCGTGCCCGCGCAGGCCGCGGTGGATGCGGTGGACGAGGTGGGAAATCCCACGATCCTCGCCACCTTCGCGGTGATCGCCGCCATCCTGCCGATGGCGTTCGTGTCGGGGATGATGGGTCCGTACATGCGACCGATCCCCGTCGGCGCCTCGGTGGCGATGCTGGCGTCGCTCGCGGTGGCCTTCATCGTCACCCCGTGGCTCGCGTTCCGGCTGCTCAAGGGACACGTGGGAACGGTCGCGCACGCGCACGACCCGGCGCACGAGGAAGAGGAGGAGTCGCGCTTCGCGCGCTTCTATGCGCGAGTGTTGACGCCGCTCATGGACCGCCCGCGCCGGCGCCTGGGCTTCTACGCCGGCGTGCTCGGGTTGCTCGTCATCTCGGTCGGGCTGCTCTTCGTGAAGGCCGTCGAAGTGAAGATGCTCCCCTTCGACAACAAGAGCGAGTTTCAGGTCGTGCTCGACCTGCCGGAGGGCACGACGCTGGAGACGACGAACGCGGTAGGGCAGGAGATCGCGCGCTACCTGCGCGGCGTGCCCGAGGTGAAGAGCACGGAGGTGTACGCCGGAACGGCCGCGCCCTTCAACTTCAACGGGCTGGTGCGCCACTACTTCATGCGCTCGGGCGCGAACGTGGCCGACGTGCAGGTGAATCTCGTCCCCAAGGGCGACCGGTCGCGGCAGAGTCATGCCATCGCCGTCGCCGTCCGTCCCGGCATCGACTCCATCGCGAGCCGCTACCGCGCGTCGGCGAAGGTGGCCGAGATCCCGCCGGGTCCACCCGTCCTGTCCACGCTCGTGGCCGAAGTCTACGCCGGCGACGATACGACGCGTCTCGAGGCCGCTCGGCAGGTCAAGCACGTCTTCGAGACGACGCCGGGTGTCGTGGACGTGGACTGGACGGTCGAGGCGCCGCAGCAGTCGCGCATCTTCCGCGTGGATCGCGTGCGCGCCGCCGAAGCGGGAGCGAGCGTGGAGCAGATCACCCAGACGCTCTATCTCGCCCTGTCCGGCGCAGCCAGCGGCATCACGACGTCGGAGACGGCGCGTGAGGGCACCGCGATCGTCCCGCGCCTTCCTCTCGAGCAGCGCTCGTCCGTCGATGCGCTGCTCGCGCTCCCCATCGCGACGGCGTCGGGGCCGCAGCCGCTCGCGCGCTTCGTGGACGTGCTGCCGTCCACGCGAGAGTCGAGCCGGGTGCGAAAGGATCTGCGTCCGACGATCTACGTGACCGGTGACGTCGCCGGCTCCATCGAGTCTCCCGTGTATGCGATCCTCGAGATGAACCGAAAGCTCGATGCGATCCGGGTCAACGGGACGACGATCGGGCGGTACAACGCCGTCCAGCCTGCGAAACTCGGCGAGACGGCGATCAAGTGGGATGGCGAGTGGCAGGTCACGATCGAGGTGTTCCGCGACCTTGGCCTCGCCTTCGCCATCGTGCTGGTGCTGATCTACGTCCTCGTCGTGGGGTGGTTCCAGTCGTTCAAGGTGCCGCTTGTCATCATGGCGCCGATCCCGCTGACGCTCATCGGCATCCTGCCGGGCCACGCGATCACGGGCGCGTTCTTCACGGCGACGTCGATGATCGGGATGATCGCCCTCGCGGGGATCATCGTGCGCAACTCGATCCTCCTCGTGGACTTCATCCAGCTCGCCGAGGAGCGTGGACGCTCCCTGCGCGAGGCGGTGCTGGAAGCGGGCGCCGTTCGCTTCCGGCCGATCGC
>DASSIC010000161.1:0-2518 GCA_035692325.1 Gemmatimonadaceae bacterium
TTACTTGGTGAGCGCGAAAGTGAAGGGCTGCTGGACCATCTGCTTGACCTTCCGGCCGCCGATCTCGGCGGGATAGAAGCGCATGTTGGGCAGCACGTTCTTGACGGCCTGCGTGAATCCATCGTGGCTGGACTTGAGCACCTTGAAGGTGCTCATCTCCGCGCGGCCCGTCGTATCGACCACGAACTGCGCAAGAACCTCTCCCTCGATGTTCGCGGACTTCAGCATGTCGGGATAGCGCGGCTGCGGCGAGCCCGATGCCGTCTGCACCTGCTTCTCGACCTGGAACTCGAAGTACGGCTGGTCGGTGTTGACGGGCGTTCCGCCCACGACGCCCTTCGACGTGCCGCCCGCGACGCCCTTGCCGGAGAAGTCGGCTTCGTCGGTGACCTTCTTGGACAGGTCGATGTCGGGAAGCACGTCCGGCACCTTGATCGGGGCCGTCAGCACCTGGAAGCCCTTCGGCGGCGGCGGCGCGGCCACCACGTCCTTGGGCATCGGCTTCGGCTCTTCCTTCGGCGGAGGCGGCTCGTCCTTCTTCTTCATCTCGACGAACTCCACCTTCTCCTGCTTCGGCTTCTCGAGCTTCTCTTTCGCCTGCAGCGTGCCGTAGACAGCCGCCGTGATGAGGATCGTGTGCACGATGGTGCTCACGATCAGTCCCCCGGTCGTCCGCTGCTTCTTCGGCTTGGATTCGATCAGGTTGTTGAACATGTCCTCGTGAACCTACCTTTGGCTAAAGGACGGGACACTGCGCTCACGAGTAGAAAGTATTCCACATCACACTTCGTGGAACCGGGCGCACATTAAGATTTCGTGAAGGGCGAATTATTCTCCGATGTCGCCCTCGGCGCGTGACCGGCGCTACTGGGTCGCCTCGGAAGCGGACTCGTCGCCCACCTCGCGCGACGCCCGCGCCTCGCGCGCCTCGCGCAGCTCGGCGCGCAGCTGGTCCCCCGCCGAAACCCCGGTGTCGGAGAGGAGCGGCAGGACCACGGTGAACACCGAACCGCGTCCAAGGCGGGACTGCACGTTGATCCGTCCGCCATGCGCCTGCGCGATCCACTGCGAGATCGCGAGCCCCAGGCCGAATCCCCCACGCTCGCTCGCGCGGGACCGCGCCCGGTCGGCGCGCCAGAACCGATCGAACACGTGCGGCAGATCGGCGGCGGAGATGCCGATCCCCGAATCGCGCACCGTGAAGGCGATCTCGCCACCGACGCGCTGGCTGAGCGAGAGCTCCACGCGCCCGCCGCGCGGCGTGTACTTGATGGCGTTGGTGATCAGGTTGAGAAAGAGCTGCCGCAGACGCCGCGCGTCGCCGTCCACGACGCCTTCCTCGAGCACCGACATGGACACGTCGAGCTCCGCGTGCTCGCCGAGGATGACGGCGGTTTCATAGACATCCCGCACGAGCGGCCCAAGGGCGATCGGCTCGCGATGCAGGTCGAACCGTCCCTCGTCGGCACGGGCGAGGGTGAGCAGGCTGTCCACGAGGTCCGCCATGCGCGTCGTTTCCTGGAGCGCTTCCTCGAGCGCCTGCATCGCCTCGCTCCCCGCCGCGTTCGGGTGCATCGCCCGCTCGACGTCGGCACGCATGACGGTGAGCGGGGTCTTGAGCTCGTGCGAGGCGTCGGCGGTGAATCGACGGAGCGCGCCGAACGAGGTCTCCAGTCGCGCGATCATGGCGTTCAACGTCGTGCCGAGCCGCGACAGCTCCTCGTTGCCCAGGTCCGAGGGGAGACGGCGGTGCAGCGAACGGCCGTCGGTGATCGCTTCCACCTCGTTGATCAGCATCTCCACCGGCTCGATCGCGCGGCCGGCGATCACGTATGCGGCCGCCACCGACACGAGGATGATGACCGGAAAGACGACCAGCAGCGTGCCGACGAGCAGCGTCGGACTCAGCTCGGCGATCGACGTCGGCACGCCGGCGACGATCCGGGTGATGTTGGGAAGGAGCACGGGATCGCGCCGCGCGGCGAGAAGCAGGCGGCCGCCGAAGAGCGTGTCGCTCACCTCCACGCTGATCCCCTGCCCTCCGGGCACGAGCCCCACCGCCGCCTCGTCGATGGCCGACCGGTCCTCGTCGGGAAGCTGTCGGATGCCGACGGAGCTGTAGATCTGGCGGTCGTCGCGGTCGTACACGATGAAGTAGCCGGGGAGCCGCTCCATCAGCGAGCGCATCTCCTCCGTCGCGTACACCCGCGTGCCGTGCTTCCCCGACCCTTCGCCTGCCTCCCGCTCGACCGTGAGCGGTGTACCCTGCGTGGACGCGGCGCGCAGATAGGCGAGCGCACGATCCCCCTGTGCCAGGGCCGTGGTCCCCAGCTCCTGCTGCCCGCGCGCGTTGCGGGCGAAGTACAGGGCGGCGGCAAAGATGATCAGGCTGCCGGCGAGCGCGAAGGCGTAGGCGACGGTGAGCCGAGCGCGCAGCGTGGCCATGCTACTCCTTCAGGACGTAGCCGACGCCGCGCACGGTCGAGATGAGCTTCCGCGCGTGCTTCGCGTCCACCTT
>DASSIC010000162.1:0-2487 GCA_035692325.1 Gemmatimonadaceae bacterium
GTCGAGCCGAGATTCTCGCGTCGCTTGAGCATCTTGTACAGCATCCCCTCCGACTTCTCGTCGAGCTTGAGGAGGGCGATGAGCTCCTTGAGGATGTCGTCCTTCGTCTCCCCCTCGAGCTCGAGCTTGATTGCGTCTTCACTGAAGAATTCGCGCAGTTCCATCTCGGCGGATCCGGTGCTGGGCGGTGCTAGGGCCGTGGTGTCATCCCGAGCGCGCAACGCACCTCGGGACGGCGGCGTATCGTCGTGGGCGAACCGGGGAAACTACCCGGGGGCGCACGGCGTTGTCAAACGTCGGCGTTGCTTGGACTTCCGAGCTTCGGTAACTTTCCTGGATGCGCTTCCCCTTTCCGCTCGACGCCGACGTCCCCCTCTATCTCGCGCCCATGGCCGGCGTGTCGGAATCGCCGTTCCGACAGCTCTGCCACGAGCACGGGGCGGACGTCGTCGTCACGGAGTTCCTGTCGGCCGAGGGGATCCGCCGCGAGAACGAGGCGACGGTGAAGAAGCTCGCCTTCGGCGCGGGGGAGCGACCGATCGGCGTGCAGATCTTCGGTGCCGATCCGGTGGCGATGGGAGAGGCGGCGCGCTTCGTCTCCGACGTCTTTCAGCCCGAGTTCATCGACATCAACTTCGGCTGCCCGGTCAAGAAGGTGGTGCGTCGCAACGGAGGGTCGGGCTGCCTGCGCGACCTCGACCTCGTGCAGCAGGTGATCCGCGCCGTCGCGGGTGGCACCCACCTGCCGGTGACGTGCAAGATCCGCAGTGGCTGGAGCGAGGAGATGCGCGACCCGGTGACGATCGCGCTCAAATGCCAGGAGGCGGGGGCCCGCGTGCTCGCGCTGCATCCGCGCACCCGGACGCAGATGTACTCCGGCAATGCGCGCTGGGAGGAGATCGCGGCCGTCGTGGCCGCGCTCGACATCCCCGTGCTCGGCAACGGCGACATCAAGACCGCCGAGGATGCCGTGCGGATGCGCGAGCAGACCAACTGCGCCGGCATCATGATCGCCCGCGGTTCGTATGGGCAGCCCTGGATCTTCAACCAGGTGAAGGATCTGCTCGCGGGGCGTCCCAAGCGCCCCGCACCCGCCGTCGCGGAGCGCTTCGCCATCGCGCTCGACCACGCGCGCAAGGTGATGGCGTACGAGACCGATCCGCGCGGTGCCGCCATCGAGTTCCGCAAGCATCTCGGCTGGTACTCCAAGGGGCTGCACGGGGGCGCCGAGCTGCGGAAGAAGCTCTACGCCGTGACCTCCTTCGGTGAGGTCGAGGGCATCTTCGCGGATTACCTCGCGAACGCCGAGCGGTACGCAGCGACGGCGGATATCGCGGCGGATTCCGGCGACGACGGCGTCGAGGCCGACGCGGCATGAGGCGGGAGCGGGTTCGCGACCTGCTCGCTCAGGTCGCGGACGGCTCGCTGGCCGTTGAGCGCGCGCTCGACTCCCTCGCGCTGGAGCCCACGGAATCGCTCGGCTTCGCCACGATCGACCATCATCGCGCGCTGCGGCAGGGCTTTCCCGAGGTCGTCTACGGCGGCGGCAAGACGCCCGACCAGATCGTCGCGATCGCTGGCCGCATCGCCGAGCGTGGCGACGGGGTGCTCGTGACGCGGGTGCCGCCCGAGGCCGTGCAGCCGCTGCTCGATGGAATCCCCGGCATCGAGCACAACTCGCTCGCCGCGACGGCGTTTCTCCGTCCTTCGATCCCACCCACGCCCGCCGCCTCGTCGGTGCTGGTCGTGACGGCCGGCACGAGCGATCTCCCCGTGGCCGAAGAGGCAGCGGTGACGGCCGACGCCATGGGCTGCCGCGCCGATCGCCTGACCGACGTCGGCGTGGCGGGGATTCACCGCCTGCTCTCCCGACGCGAGACCCTCGAGGGCGCAGGCGTCATCATCGTCGTCGCCGGCATGGATGGGGCGCTGGCGTCGGTCGTCGGTGGGCTGGTGCGCGTCCCCGTGATCGCCGTGCCCACGAGCGTCGGCTACGGCGCCGCGTTCAACGGACTCGCTCCGCTGCTCACGATGCTCAACAGTTGCGCGGCTGGAGTAACCGTCGTCAACATCGACAACGGGTTCGGCGCGGCCGTGGCGGCAGCGCGCATCCTGCACGGCTAGCGACTCCCCTTCCGTCGTCGCCGCGTTCGCGGCGAACGACCGCCGGCACCCGATCCCGCTGCACTCTGCCCATGCTGCTTCAGGCGGCCACCATCACAGCCCTGGCATCGCTCGTCGCCGCCGCCTTCTCCCTCCAGAAGGGGCGTCGGCTTCGTGCCGAGCTTGCGGCGGCCAACCGGCGGCTGGAGCTCCTGGGCGCCCCGCTGATCGACGACGCCGAGGACCAGCGCGCCGTCGGCGCATCGGCGCTGCGGCGAGACGAGCGACGCAAGTTCGACGCGGACGAAGACGGCTATTACCGAGGGCTCCGCAAGCTCCTGCTCGCCGACTTCCGTGACGTCGCGGGCGCGGAGGAGGCGGTGT
>DASSIC010000163.1:0-2487 GCA_035692325.1 Gemmatimonadaceae bacterium
GGAGTGCGCGTGCGCTACTTCGACCACCATTTCCCGATCGACCCCTCCACGCTCCCCGAGGAGCTGGAGCTGGCGATGCGCGATCCGTGGGCGCGCGACGTCGTGCAGGACTGGACGAAGGGCGAGGCGGGACGCGGGCGACTGCGCGAGCTGCTCGCCCATCAGCATTACGAGCTCGCCTTCTGGCGCTCGGCGCAGCGCGACGTGAACTATCGCCGCTTCTTCGACGTGAACGAGCTGATCTGCCTGCGCGTCGAGCGCGAAGAGGTGTTCGAGGCGACGCATCGCACGCTGCTGCAGTTCGTCACTGACGGACTGGTGGACGGGCTCCGCATCGATCACATCGACGGGCTGCTCGAGCCCCGGCGCTATCTCGAGCGACTGCGCGCGGCGGTGGACCGGCGTCGGCCTCCCACGACGGCGGGGCGCTTCCCGATCGTCGTGGAGAAGATCCTCGCCGCCGACGAAGCGCTCCCCGCGGACTGGCCGGTGGACGGCACGACCGGCTACGAGTTCATGACGGCGCTCGAGGACGTCTTCATCGATCCCGCGGGCTACGACAAGCTCGAGGCGCGCTATCGCGGCCGGCTCGACACTCCCGACTTCCACGCGGTCGCCGTGGACGCCAAGCGTCGCGTCCTGCGCGGCGCGCTCAACGCCGACGTCCGTCGCATCGCGCCGATGCTCCACCGCGTCGCGCGGCGCGCGGGGTGGCCGCAGCAGACGATCGCGGCCTACGCCGGTGCCATCGTCGAGCTCACGGCGCTGCTGCCCGTGTATCGCACCTACATGGACGTCGAGCATCCCGACGCGCGCGCCGACGACCGCCGCGTGCTCGCCGGCACCTTTGCGCAGCTCCGCACGCGCGGACACGCCGATCCCGCGGCCACCGACGCGCTCGAGCGTGCCCTGCTGGACGAATGGCACGGCGCGGAGCCGAAGGTCGCGCACGCGCGGATGGCGTTCGTGCTGCGATGGCAGCAGCTCACCGGGCCGGCGGCGGCGAAGGGGGTGGAGGACACCGCGCTCTACGTCTACGCACCGCTCGCGTCGCGCAACGAGGTGGGCGGGGATCCGGGCGTACCCGTCGAGGGCGCGGTGCAGCGCCTGCACCTGCGGCTGGCCGAGCGCGCGGCCCGTCATCCGCGCGCGCTGAACGCGACGAACACGCACGACACCAAGCGCAGCGCCGACGTCCGTGCCCGGCTCGATGCGCTGAGCGAGAATCCGTCGGCGTGGGAGCGGCGGCTGCGCCGGTGGCGTCGGCACCATCGCGCGCTGCAGACGCTCGTGGCGGGGCGCCTGGCCCCCACGCGCGCGACGGACAACTTCATCTACCAGGCACTCGTCGGGCTCTGGCCGGTGGGCTCAGGCGTGCGCGCCACCGACGACGACCGCTGGCTGGCCGAGCTGACGACGCGCCTCACCACCTACATCCAGAAGGCGGTCCGCGAGGCGAAGGTGAGCACGAGCTGGACCGATCCCGACGCCGAGTACGAGCAGGCGATCGAGACCTTCATCGCGCGGATGCTCGACCGGTCCAGCAATGCGCGCTTCCTGCACGACGTGGAGCAGTTCGTCGGACTGCTCGCGCCGCAGGGGCGCTGGAACGCGCTGGCGCGGCTCGTCGTGCATCTGACGGCGCCCGGCGTACCGGACATCTATCAGGGCGACGAGCTGGTCTTCCGCGCGCTCGTGGATCCGGACAATCGCCGGCCGGTGGATTTTGCGGGGCGGGAGCGCGCGCTCGATGCGATCGCGGGGGAGGCGGGAGAAGTGCAGGTCCTTCCCTTCGACTACGCTCAGGGCAGGCGCTCCGCTCAGGACGACAGCCTGAAGTTGTACGTCACCACCCGGCTGCTGCATCTGCGCGCGCGACACGCGGCGCTGTTCGCCGAGGGATCCTACGCGCCGCTCGTCGCGACGGGCGCGAAGGCGGCGCACGTCTTCACCTTTCAGCGAGCTCATCACGACGACGCAGTCATCGTCGTCGTGCCCCGGCTCACCTGTGGATTGGCGGGCGACGTGCCGATACGAGAAGTGTGGGAAGACACGGCGGTCCGCCTTCCCCTCACTGGCTCGGTCCGGGCGTGGCGTTGCGAATTGGGTGGGCAGGTCGTTCAAGCACGGGACGGCGAGCTCCCCATGTCGGAGCTCACCGGCCGTCTTCCAGTGGCCGTGCTGACGCCGCATCGTTGAATCGGGGCGGCGTTGGCATAGAATACTCTGCTGTTCGGTCGGAGAGCCGGCGGCCCTGGCGGGGGAAAACCGTCTGGTGGGCGCTGCTCCCCTTTTTGTGCCCCGTGCCCGAGGCTCGTTCATGACGTACGTCCCGACGCGCTCCAGCGTCGCCTACTTCTCGATGGAAATCTGCCTCGAGCAGGCCATCCCCACCTACAGTGGCGGACTCGGCGTGCTCGCCGGCGATACCCTCCGCTCCGCGGCCGACCTCGCGGTGCCCGTCGTCGCCGTCACCCTGCTGCACCG
>DASSIC010000164.1:0-6361 GCA_035692325.1 Gemmatimonadaceae bacterium
GGCCGTGCGTGCCGGTGGCGATCACGTCCGCGTTCACGTTGCGCGCGTACTCGAGCAGCTCGTGCGCCGCGCGGCCGCGAACGGCGACCTTCTTCACCGTGACCCCGGGCGGCACGATGAGGCGCTCCGCCAGGAGGTCCAGCTGGGCGCGCGCCCACCGCTCGTAGGGTTCCACTCCCTCGATCGCGAACGGATCTTCATGGACGTACGGCATCACGTGCACGAGCTCCACGATGCCCTGGTCGCCCACCGTGTCGATCGCCGCCTGCGCGGCGCGATCGGAGATGTCGCCGAAATCCACGGCGACGACGGCATGCCAGCCCATCCCCACCGCGTGCTCGGGGACGGCGAGCACCGGCACGCGCGAGATGCGCGCGAGCTCCACCGCCGTCTCGTCGCTGAAGAGGCGATCGGTGATGCCGTGCCGTCCGAGCCCGACGATCACAAGCGCGGCGCGACGCTCGATCGCGACACGCGAGATGGTGTACGCCGGATTGCCGTCGAGCACCGTCACGCCGTGCACGCGCGGCTTCCCGGTGACGCGCTCGAGCTGTGCCTCCACGGCACGACGCTGCGAGCCGCGCCGCTCCGCGTTGCCTTCCTGCCAGAGGACCATGCCTTCCGGGCCGGCGATCGGCTCCCAGCGTGCGACCGTGAGCACCTCGAGCGCCGCGTTGGTCGCCTGCGCCCGCGCCAGCGCGACGCGCAGCGCACCGTCCGACCGCTCGGTACCGTCGGAGGCCGCGAGGATGATGGCCGGCTTCCGTGTGCCGCTCCACGGCAGCGGCTCGGCCACCAGGTAGGGAGAGTCGGGGTATGCGCTCGCCGGTGCGGGCTGTGAATTCGGATGCGTGATCGACATGGCCATTCTCCCGGAGAGGCGCCCTGATGCGCCGCCGACATCGGCGGCGCACCAGGCGTCGAGTGAGTTGCGGTGCGCCGCTCAGAAGGCGACGACGCCCTCGATCATGAAGCCCTTGAACTGGCCGCCGTTGCGGATGTCCGTCGTCGGGAAGTCCAGGTACTTCTGGTTCACGAACTCGAGCTTGGACAGCACGTTCGGCGTCACGTACCAGCCGCCGCCGAGCTGCGTGCGGCGGACCGTGATGTCGTTCGGGAGCCCCGCGAGCTGGCCCTTCACGACGTTGTAGCGGCCGCCGAGGTAGAGCTGATCGTCGGCGAAGCGGTACAGCCCCTCGCCCACGAGCTGCCGCAGCGTGCGCTTGGACGCCTCACCGAGCGCGGCCCCGGTCATCGTCTCGACGTTGCCGAAGAACTCGGCGCCGCCGACCTTCACGAACGGGTTGACCACGAAGGCAAGGACGTTGTTCTTCATCCCCGACTGGACCGCACCCGACCAGGCCTGCGCGGCTTCCGTGGACGAGGTGTTCTCGAGCACGCTGTAGTACTTGGAGCCGGCGCGATCGCCGCTGGTGAGCGTGCCGCTCGCCGACGCGTCCTTCTTGTACATCGAGCCGGTGAGGCGGAAGCGCAGGTCGGTGCCGAACTGCTTGTCGACGCCCAGCTTGGCCAGGTACGTGGGGGCGCGCTTGTCCGGCGCCGTCACCTGTCCCTTGATCTCGCCACCGGTGATGCCGACCATGCCCATGTAGCCGGACTTGCGCAGGTAGGCCTCGGCGCCGATCTCGGTCGTGAAGGCGTCGATGACGAAGTTGCCGACGAATGGGTTGTAGATGGTCTGCCCGCCGTCACTGCGACGGAAGTGCTGGTCGCCGTAGTTCACCTCGAAGTGACCGACCTTGAGCGTCGCGACCTGCATGATCCGGTCGAGGAGCGCGTTCTCGATCGGCGAGGCGTCGATCTGGAAGTAGCCGTCCTTCACCCAGGCTTCGTTGTGGTGCCGGGTCGAGGCGTACGTCTCGACGGCGACGCGGATGCCGCGCGCCAGCTGGACGTTGAGGAAGAGGTTGGCCGTCGCGGTGTTGAACCCCGAGCCGATCGGGATGAGCAGGTTCTGGTCGACGTTGTTCACCAGTCTCGGCGCCGCGGTGTTGGAGTGCTGCAGGTTCTGGAACTCCTGCGAGAACGCGCCGCCCCAGGCCAGCTTGAGGCCCGTGTAGTCGGTGCCTTCTTCCTTGGGTGCTTCGAACACGTTCAGCCCGCGCTTGTCGGCGGGGCGGAAGTACTGGATCTCCGCTGCCGGCGCGATGTAGCGCGGGGTGCGGATCTTCGCCTTCTTCGCTGCGGCGACGCTGTCAGCCGTCTTGCCGGAGTCCTTGGCGGCGCCCGCCGACGCGACGACGTACAGCGAGTCGCCCGCGGTATTGCGCATCTGCGCCTGGGAGCTGGCCGGCATGGCGGCGACGAGTGCCGCCACCGCGACAAGCCGGAGAGAGAGCGTGGTAGTCATGGTCTAGTCCTCGAGGGGAGGCGAGAGAGAGTAGGGAGTGGGAGGGACAACGGGATCAGCTCTTGAGCACGAGATCGAACTTGACCTGCACCTTGTCGCCGACCTTGATGCGACCGAACATCAGGCTGGGCCGCTTGAGGTCGTAGGCACTGAGCGCGACCTCGTAGCCGCCGACGATGCGCATCGCACCGTTGCCGGCATCGGTCGCGACGGCGGAGACGTCGATCGGGTGCTGCGCGCCACCGAGGGCGAGCGTGCCCTTCAACGTGCCCTGCACGCCGTCGCCGGCCTTGGCGACGTCGTACGACGCGAGCGAGAACTTGATCGTCGGGTTCTCCCCGGCCTTGATCGCTTCGCGCATGTGTTCGTTCATCGTTCCGCTGCCGCAGTCGATCTTCTCGGCCGGCACGGTCAGCTCCACCGTGCGCACGGGCTTCTGCCCTTCGAGCACCTTGCCGACGGCGCCGACGCCGTCCGCATGGACCGTGAGCGTGAAGTCCGGCACGGAGCACTGGAAGCTGCGAATCGTGGACGTGCCCTCGACCCACATCTTGCTCTGCGGCTGCACGGCGAGCTGCTCGCTGGCGATGCCCACAGGCACCATGATCAGCGCGGCGGCGAAGGCGTGTGTGATGGAGGAGCGCATGGTTTCGTATTCTCTCTTGGTCTGATGACGGCGTTCATTCGTCGTCATGGAGTGAGGATACGGATCGGGGAATCGGGCACCCGCCGGGAGATCAACTGAATGTTTCGGGGGCTTTCCGGCGGGCGCGGTAGGGGTTTTTCCCGACGGGGAACGTTCGACGTTCGACGTTCCACGTTCGACGTTGGACGTCTCACGTCCCACGTCGAACGTCCCACGTGCTACTGCACTTTCGCCGCGCACGACGTCCGAGCCCCTTCGTACGATTGCAGCGAGAGCGTCGCCGGACCGGCGTCGGGGATCCGGCTCTCCAGGCGCAGGATCAGCCGGCACGAGTCGTCCGAGAGGTGGATGCGGATCGTGCCCTCGCCGCGATAGCGCCGCGCATCGCGCACGCGCATCTCCACCACCACCGCGCGGAACCGCCCCGCGGGCACCTCGATCTGCTCACGACCCACCACGGTCACGACGGTCGGGTTCCGCGCGACGTCGAAGTGGCGCGCGAGGGTGAGGGTCGTGTCGTCGCCGAGTGGAAGCGTGCGCACGTAATAGAGGAACGACAGCTCGTCGAGCGGCGCCGGGCCGGTCGTCTCTCCTTCCCCGCCACTCGCCGAGCTCCAGCGACGCTCGCCGGGAAAGATGTCCACCGCGTCGTCGTGCCGAGTGAGGATGTGCCGTTCCCGCGACGTGTAGCGCAGCGCGGCCATCCGGATCGGATCGAGCCACGAGGCGTTGCGATCGGTGGCGCGCAGCGGTCCGACGCGTCCTTCCATGTCGGAGTGCAGCAGCCACGTGCTGGTACCGCGGACGTCGACCGGCCCTTCCACCCAGAGGGTGCCACCGCCGGACACGCCGGTGTGCACGCGGCCCTGGAATGTCAGACGCTCACCCGGCCCGAACGGCAGGTGATCCGCCTGCGCCTCCAACCGCGCAGGGAGGACGGCGAGCAGCCCGAAGGCGATGGCGTAGGGAGTCGGCAGGCGCACGAAGGGAGGATGTTCCTCCGCGCCGTGCCCCGAAGTCGGGAATTCTCCGTACCGCGGGCGGAAGAATCCCCGGTCAGCCGGGTGTCGTGCTCTCCTCCGTCTGAAGCGGCAGGGTGAAGAACACCGTCGTTCCCGCGCCCGGACTGCTCTCCACCCAGATGCGTCCCCCGTGCGCCTCCACGATGCCGCGGGCGATCGGCAACCCGAGCCCGGCGCCGTGTCTCGGCGCGCGCGCCGTCAACGATGCCTGGAAGAAGCGGTCGAACACGCGCGGCAGCTGCGCCGCGGGAATGCCTTCACCGGTGTCGGCGACGGTGATCTCCACGACGTGATCGATGACGCGCGCGCTCAGCGCCACCGACCCGCCGGCGGAGGTGAACTTGATCGCGTTCCCGATCACGTTCGAGAGGATCTGCGTCACGCGATCGGGATCGACGCGCAGCTTCGGGAGGGTGGGAAGCGCCGTGCTCAGGGTGATGCCTCCGGCGTCGGCGAGGGGCCGCAGCGCCTCCACGCTGCGCGCGATGAGCGCGGACAGCTCGACGTCGCGCGGCGAGACGACGAGGCGGCCGGCCTCGAGCCGAGTGATGTCGAGCAGGTCCTGGATGAGCGCATCCATCTGCTCCGCGGCCTGGCGGATGACCTCCACGCGCTCGCGCACGTCGGCGGGGATCTCGCGGCCCGACTCCCCCTCCACGATGCTCCGCGCGAGCATCTTCACGGCGTTCGCCGGGTTGCGCAGGTCGTGCGAGACGATCCCCATCATGTCGTCGCGCGCCTCGATCGCCTGATGCAGCAGATCCTCCGCGCGCTGGCGGGCGCTGATGTCGCGCAGCACGGCAGCGTAGACGTTCCGCCCGTCGATCTCGATGCGCTCGATGGCCGCTTCGGCGGGAAACTCCTCCCCAGACTTGCGCAGCCCGCTGATCTGCTGGCGCTCGCCCATCAGCCGCGCCCGGCCATGGGCCTCCCCGAATCCGTGCACGTGGCCGCGATGGGCGTGGCGGAAGCGAGCCGGCAGCAGCACCTCGAGATACTCGCCACCCACCTCGGCCGCCGACCACCCGAAGATCCGCTCTGCGCCCTCGTTGAAGAAGATGATTCGCTGCTCGTCGTCCACCGCGATCACCGCGTCGGCGGCGATGGCGAGCAGGCCCGAGAACAGCTGCGGCGGCAGCACGCGGTTCATCGCCGCGCGAGCGGCGGCGGCAGCAGCGTCTTTCATGAAGTGGCGAGCAAGGTGGCGAGGCCTCCGGATCGGCACTGGCGAGGCCGCTTCGGGGTGTCAGGAGTTTCCCCTACAAGGTAGTCAGGAGCGGCGTAAGGAAAATTCCCTTTTCCGCCTGACAGAGCGCAACCCCGTCTCGGACGAAGTTCCGTCTGTCCCTCAACCCAGACCCCCGAGAGATCATGCCGAACGACACCGAGACTCCCGGCGCGCTCGACGCGCTCGCGCAGACCCCCACCTCGCGGCGCGCCTTCCTGCGTGCCGCGTCGCTGACCGCGGTCGGCGCGGGCGCCCTGGCTGCCTGCAACAAGACCTCCGCCCAGAAGCCGACGGCGGCGAGCGCCAGCGGTGCGACCGGCGGCACGATGGGCGCCCACGACACCGCCCACAACGCGGCCACCGCCGCCGCCACCGCCGCGGCGCAGGCCGAGGCGATGGACGCGATGCACGAGAAGGGGATCAAGGCCTTCCCCGCCAAGACGGAGGGCAAGGGCAATCAGGTCCTCCAGCCGCGCATCGAGAAGGGGGTGAAGGTCTATGACCTCACCGCCAAGGTGGTGCAGTGGGAGGTGGAGCCCGGCCGCAGGGTCGAGGCGTGGACCTACAATGGCGTCGTACCCGCCCCGCAGATCCGCGTCCGCGAGGGCGATCGCGTGCGGCTGGTCCTGAAGAACGAGCTGCCCGAGTCCACCGCCATCCACTTCCACGGGCTCGAGCTCCCGAACGATCAGGACGGCGTTCCCTTCATCACGCAGCCGCCGGTGAAGCCGGGGCAGAGCTACACCTACGAGTTCACGGTGCCGAACGCCGGCTCGCACATGTACCACTCGCACCACAACTCGGCCAAGCAGGTCGGGCTGGGGCTGCTCGGCGCGTTCATCGTGGAGCCCAGGCGGCCGCAGGCGATCGAGAAGGTGGACGTCGACTACGTCATGATCCTCAACGACGGCGCCCACGGGTACACCTTCAACGGCAAGAGCTTTCCCGCCACGGAGCCGATCGTGGCCAAGCTCGGACAGAAGGTGCGCATCCGCTACATGAACGAGGGGATGATGATCCATCCCATGCACCTGCACGGCATGCACCAGACGGTGATCGCCAAGGACGGCTGGCCGGTGCCGGCGCCCTGGAAG